>JAHBTS010000001.1:0-300000 GCA_019638515.1 Chitinophagales bacterium
CTTTTACCAAAAGGTTTCAAAGTTTCACGAAAAAATTATTGTACTGCAATTACCGATATTTCCACGTTTACATCTTTGGGCAAGCGGGCAACCTGTACGGTTTCGCGAGCGGGCGGGTTTGCAGTAAAATAATTGGCATATACGGCATTTATTCTGCCAAACAAATTCATGTCGGTAATAAAGATGGTGGCCTTTACCACATCGCCAAAAGAGTAATTGGCTGCTTTTAATACAGCATCTATGTTTTGCATTACGCGGTTGGTTTCTGCTTCTATGGTTTCGTTTTCTATAGCACCGGTTTGCGGATTCATAGGTATTTGTCCTGAAACGTATAAGGTGTTTCCTGCTTTTACTGCTTGGCTGTATGGGCCAATGGGCGCAGGTGCATTTTCGGTAAGTATAATTTCTTTCGTCATGTTCTGTATGTTGTTTTTTAGTATCAAAATCTTCCTAAGCGAATAAAGAATAATCCGCCCACGCCACTCAAACTTCCAACATTTATGTCTTTAAATTTTTCGCCAACAATAAGGCGGTAGTTAATGCCTATGCCTATGCGTAAAATTTTGGTGGCATTCCATGTGCCATAAACTGCCGGAATAATTCCACCATAGTTTCTTTTTATGGTAACTGTATCGAAGCGAGTGAATTTGATATTTGCCCAGCCTGCTGCCAGTTCGGGCTGCAACGAAAACTTTTTATCGTTAAAAAAAACATACCCAAAACTTAAGCCTGCAAAATGGTGTGTGGCGTAAATAGGAGCGGTATATTCGGGATAGGTGAGTTTTTTAATATCGTTGCGCGAAGAAAGCAGGTGGTAATGTGCGCCTACTACAAACTTTCTATTTACAACCCAGTGCAAACTAAAATGGGTGGTGGCGGCTGCAGATTTAAACATGTGTGTTGCTGCTACTCCTGCTTGCACATAAGCAGTACTTTCAAATTTCTTTGATTTAAAGAAAGGCGCGGTGGTATCGCTTTGTGCAGTTGATGAATAAACAAAGAATAGGCAAGGAAGCATAAACAAAATATGCCGCCATTTTACTGCCGATATATGCACTAAATACTCTTTGGTTCTTTTCATTCTAAAAGCAATAATAAAATATTGCGGTTGCTATGTTTAAACTAAAACTTAATTTTCGGCAATGGAACTAAAAGAATTTGTGAGTTGCTTTGCCGAATGTTTTACCGGATCGGGCGTTGCCATACATGCTCAAACAAAGTTTAAACAGTTAGATGAGTGGGGTTCTATGTTGGCGTTAATAGTAATTGCTACAATAGACAGCGATTTCCAGAAAACTATTACTGCCGAAGATATTGCTGCTGCCGAAACGGTGGAAGACTTGTTTAATATTGCTGCTGCAAAATAATCTATGGCATTTTCTGCTGTTCACCATATTACTTTAGATGCGTTGGCTGCCTCGGTTCCGGCTGCCTCAGAGGATAATTTGGAATTAACCATTTTGAATGAAAAGGAGCGCGAACTATTTGTAAAAACCGTGGGCATAAGATATAGAAGAGTTGCCGCCAATGGCATAACTGCAGCAGATTTGTGTGCTGCTTGTGCCGAAGATTTGTTTAGTAAAAATGCAGTGCAGCGCAGCGATGTAAAAGTGCTGATATTTATTTCGCAAACGCCCGATTATTTAATTCCAAATACGGCATCGCTCTTGCAGCATAGACTTGGTTTGGCAAAAGATTGTATTGCTTTCGATATAAACTTAGGCTGTTCGGGATATGTGTATGGTTTAAATGTGGCTGCAAGTTTACTTGCCAATATGAACACAGGAAAGGCGCTGCTGTTGGTGGGCGATGTTTCTACCGCAGTTATCTCTAAACGCGATAAGAGTGTGGTGCCTTTGTTTTCCGATGCAGGCTCTGCCACGGTGCTTTCAAAGAAGGCAGGCGAAGCAATGCACTTTAATTTACAAACAGATGGCGCAGAGTTCGATGATATTATTATACCAGAAGGTGGCATGAGGAATCGCTTTAGCGAAAAATCTTTGTGCGAAACTGAAAGAGAAAGCGGAAACTACAGGGCGGGAGTTCATATGCAGTTAAACGGTATCCGTATTTTTAATTTTGCATTGCGAGAAGTGGCACCCAACATTCAGCAGTTGCTAACCGAAGTGCAATACAATAAAGAGCAAATAGATTATTTTGTATTTCACCAGGCCAACAAGCTGATGCTTGAAAGTGTACGCAAAAAATTGGATGTACCCGAGCACAAAGTGCCTTATTCGTTATTCGATTTTGGAAATACCAGCTCGGCATCTATTCCGGTTACATTGGTAAATAATTTAAGAGCAGAACTAACCGATAAAAAATTGCAGTTGCTGCTGAGTGGCTTTGGTGTTGGACTTTCGTGGGGCAGCGTTTTGCTCAAAACCGAAAATGTGTTTGTTTCACCGCTTATACACGTGGCATGAACACACCTCAATTTTCAGTAGTAATACCGGTTTACAGAAGCGAGCAAACATTGCCCGAGATGTGCCGAGCTATTATTGATTTTTTTAATCGACAACAACTTTCGGTAGAAATTATTTTGGTAAACGATGCCAGCCCCGATAATACTTGGGAAACCATAAAAGAGCTCAAAACACAGTATCCCACAATAATTACAGCTATTAACCTTGCTAAAAATGCCGGGCAGCACCATGCGGTTTTGTGCGGCTTTCAGTATGTAAAAGGCAGTTTTATTATTACTATAGATGACGATTTGCAATACCATCCTTTCGAGATAGAAAAACTCATCAAGCAGCAGCAACTTACCCATGCAGATTTGGTATATGGCATACAAACGGTAAAGGAGCATTCGTATATTAAAAATCTGGGAAGCAAGGTGGTGGCATCTATATTTTCACGCTTTGCAAGCACACCGGGTAAAGGTTCTTCTTTTCGTTTAATTAAAGCCGAAGTAGTGCAAAACATAAAGCACTTCAACCAGCGCTATATTTACTTAGAAGAATTATTGGCATGGTTTGCCAGTAACATACAGTTTGTGGAAGTAAACCATGCAAAAAGAAAAGAGGGAAAATCGGGCTATACCATTCTAAAATTAACGCTGTGGACTCTCAGGCTTATTTTTACTTACACCACACTGCCACTTCGTGTAATGACCTACTTTGGGTTAATAGCATTTTTAGTTTGCTTAGGTTTTGTAGGTTACTTCTTATATATGAAATTTTCGTGTGGTGCCGAGTTAGGTTTTACGGCTTTAATTGTTTCAATTTTTATGAGTACAGGACTTATTCTGTTTAGCCTTGGCGTAATTGGTGAGTATTTGAATCGTTTATTTCAACTGCAAACAAAGCGCCCTGTTTTCTTTGTAAAGGAAGTATTGTAGCACTAAAAGCAGGTTATTTATATGGCAGCAACAGCAACCATTATTACCATTGGCGATGAACTTTTAATAGGGCAAACCATAGACACCAACAGCGCTTGGATGGGGCAAGAGCTGAATAAAATTGGTGTGCGTATATATCAGCGTATTGCTGTGGGCGATGATGCTGCACAAATTACTGATGCGCTGAAACGTGCAGCAGCCGTATCTTCTATTGTGCTTATTACGGGCGGCTTGGGGCCCACCAAAGACGATATAACCAAGAAAACGATTGCCGAGTATTTTGGAGTAGGCTTTGTATTTTATGAAGAGGTATGGGAAAAAATGAAGACCATTTTCGAAAAACGCGGCAAAGAAGTATTGGAGATGAACAGAGGCCAAGCCATGTTGCCTGCCAATGCACTCATGCTGCCCAATGCCCGTGGAACCGCTCAGGGAATGTGGTTCGATGAAGCCGGAGTAGTATATGTAAGTATGCCGGGAGTGCCGCACGAAATGAAACATTTAATGGAACAAGTAATTCCAAAGTTGCAGCAGCGCTTTAAACTGCCGCGCATAGTACATGCCACGGTAATGACTGCCGGTGCAGGCGAATCGAGTATTGCCGCCATGTTGGATAATTTCGAAAACGAACTGCCTAAACATATTAAGTTGGCGTATTTGCCCGACTTGGGAGTGCTAAAGTTGCGCCTAAGCGCTTACTCCGAAGCCAATGGCGAAGAAGTAAATCGGCAAATGCAGCAACTAAAATCTATTTTGAAAGGATATGTGTACTGCGATGGCGAAGCCTCTTTACAGGAAGTAGTTGGCAACATGTTGCTCAAAGAGAATGCTACGCTTGCCACTGCCGAAAGTTGTACCGGAGGCTATTTGGCACATTTAATAACTGCCGTACCCGGAAGTTCTGCATATTATTTGGGAAGCATTGTTAGTTATCACAACAGCCTTAAAACGAATTTACTTTTTGTACCAACCGAAACACTGTCGCAGCACGGAGCTGTAAGTGAAGCCACGGTTATAGAAATGGTGAAAGGCGCATTGCGGCAAACAGGTGCTACTTATGCCGTTGCCACTTCGGGCGTGGCAGGCCCTACCGGAGGCACACCCGAAAAACCAGTAGGAACGGTATGCTTTGCAGTTGGCTCTAAGGATAGAATAGTTTCACGCAAGCTGCACTTTTTTTCATCGCGCATGGAAAACATAAAAGTAAGTGCCAACACTGCCTTAAACTTGCTTCGGAAGTTTATGCTGAACGAAATATAGTTTTTGGGAAGAACTACTTTTTTTAAGCAATTGGCAGTAGCAAATAGCATAATAGGAATGCTGATTTTTTTGAATTTCAGAAAAAATACAAACAGCGCTGTACATTGCCATTTTTTCAATTCTTTTCTTACCTTCGGCTACTCAAAATATTGCTGCAAATGTTTACACAGTTTGAAGAAGAAGTACTTACCGAAGAAGCCGTATTACACACACACCAGCTCATAGTTCACAACGATAATATCAATACTTTCGATTGGGTAATTCAAGCGTTGGTAGATATTTGCAAACATTCGCTTGAGCAAGCAGAGCAGTGCTCGTTATTCATTCATCATAAGGGAAAATATGCAGTAAAGCGTGGCGGTTTTTCTACCTTGCATGAAATGCGTATTGCTATTGCCGAAAGAGGCATTGGAGCTACCATAGAGGCACTCTAGGAGCTATTTCTTAACCTAAGTTTTTGAGTATGAAAACGTTTTCAAGGAAGGATTTTTTGGTGGCAGGCGGCATCATTGGTGCCGGATTATTGATGCCTGAATTTTTACAGGCGCAAATCCGCACCAATACTTCAAAGAAGCGTTTGCTGCGCGTGGCACATATTACCGATGTGCATGTGCAGCCCGAAGGTGCAGCACCCAAAGGAATGGCTAATTGCCTGCACGAAATTCAGCAATTAGCCGATAAGCCCGATTTTATTGTAAACACCGGAGATGCCATTATGGATGCGCTTTCCAAAGAAAAAAGCAGGGTAAAAGCGCAATGGAATACTTGGAATAGCGTATTGGCAAACGAAAATTCAATGGAAATTTTTCATTGTATCGGTAACCACGATATTTGGGGTTGGAGCGGACTCTCTGCCCGCAGAACCGATGAGCATTACGGAAAACAATGGGCTACCGAAATGTTTGGAATTAAAAACCGCTTTTATTCATTCGATAAAAACGGATGGCATTTTGTAGTGCTGGATAGCATGACACATGTGCCGTTTGGCTATACCGCCAAATTAGATGGCGACCAATTCGATTGGTTAAAAGAAGACCTCGCCCGCACACCGCAAGATACATTTGTTTGTATCCTCAGTCATATCCCAATTCTATCTGCAAGCGTTTTCTTTGATGGCTCTAATGTAAAGCAAGGAAAATGGAAAATTCCGGGAGCGTGGATGCACCAAGATGCAGGTAAACTCAAGAATTTATTTTTGCAACATAAGAATGTAAAAGCTGCTCTGAGTGGGCACATACATTTAATAGACGAAGTGGCCTATAATGGCGTAAACTATTATTGCAATGGCGCAGTTAGTGGCGGCTGGTGGGGTGGTAATTACCAAGAGTTTCCTCCTGCTTTTTGCGTAATGAATTTTTATGACGATGGCTCTACCGAGCGCGAAGTGTATTACCATAACTGGAAAGCATGATTCCATCGCAGGTAAGGCTACAGAAACTGCTCGAAATGGAGCAGGTAAATCCACTTGATGCCTTTTTGAAGTTTGCTATAGCACAGGAGCTTGTAGCACAAGAAAATTTTCAGGAGGCTGAGAAATATTATCAGTTACTACTGAGAAAATTTCCCGATTATTTGCCCACTTACTATCATTTTGGCAAGCTGAACGAACAGCAAGGCAAAGCAACTCAAGCTAGAATTCTTTACGAAAAAGGAATAGTAGTGGCTAAGCAACAAACCAATGCCAAAACACTTGCAGAGTTGCAAGACGCCTTATTTTTCTTAGATTAAGAAGGTGTATTGCATTGCATAGAATTCTTGGTGCTTAGAAGAATTAGTTGGTTTCCCTTTTCCAACTATATTTGCTAAAAATTATTAAATTATGACACGTTGGTATTTTGCCGCAAGTTTTACTTTGCTGGCAGTATTTGCGGTTGCACAAGTAAATTTCTACACCCAAGACCGCTGGTTGGCACTAATAGATTATACCGGAATAAGTTACGAAAAGGTGAAAGCGGCAGCACCGCACTTTCCTAAAAGTGCACATATAGAAAGTGAAAAGCAGTATGCCGATTTTAAGGGAAAACTAGCACAATGGAAAACTAAATATGCCAGCGAAGTAGAGGCATTTTTAGCTCTGCCGGAAGTTAAAAAAGTAAACCCATCACGGGTGCACTTAGGTTTGCAACAAGCCGTAGAAACCCGAAAATTTGAAAATAGCTATTGGCAATGGATTCAAGCGGCAGGCTTGAGTATGCAGGATGTACATGGCTTTGCTTCACATTTTCCACAGCCGCGCATTACAAGCGATTTAGATAAAAGCGAACAAGTGTATAATGCCGTATTGCACGATTGGATGAAGTTGTATCCAAAAGAGTTGGAAGCAATGCTTAATCATCCTACGCTTGTTTCAATGAATAAAAGCCATGAACCCGCAGCAATAGAAGTGCCGGTAGCAGAGCCGTTTACATTGATAGAAGTTTCGGAAACACTCCCACTCTTTGCAGATTACGATTCGGGCAACAGCGAGTTAGATAAGCAGCGCTACGAATTGGCAGTAAAGCATTGGTATTTTAAGTATAAACCCGATGAGTATGTAACGCGCTATAATGTTACAGACTATCACAAAAATATAGAGCAAAAACAGTAATCCTAACACACAATTTTCCGATATCAAACACAATTTTATGAAACTCAATGAACGCTCTTTTATACAGCTTTTTTTCATTCAATTATTGCTGCTAAATACTTTGTATGCGCAAGTGCAGGATGGTGCCATGCGCATAAGTTTACGCTACGAAGGCGTGTGGGCAGAAAGTGGAGACGATGTGTGGCCCGATGCCGATGAGTTTAACAACGAAGGTTTTGTGCGCGATTATCCCGATTTAGACGGACAAGGTTTTTTTGGCACAGGCGTGCGTAGTTGGGGCAATGGCAATTTTGCTTGTTGCGGACCATACTCCGCTTCTATGCCGGGAGGCTCTTGGGTAAAAGATTTTACCTATGGCACTTTTAATTCTCCGGCTTTTACATTAACGCCCAATGGTTTGCAAACACGCCAGGTTGGTTGGGAAGATGATTGTTTCGATTGCTGTAGTGGCACGGTGGTATTGGGCGTTTGTTTTGCAAGTTGTAATGCTTGCCCTTATGGTTCGTATAGAAATTCGTACCAAAACCCATGCCCTTGCAGTACGGGAAATACTTGCGGCTGCACTTCCGATGATCAATATTGCGACCACCAGTTAAACAATCCCAACTACTTACCTTTTAGAAATGCACCACCTTACCAATGGACGTATAAAGGATATACTCAAACAGGCAATGCCGGTTACAGTGGTGGCTGCTCCGGAAACAACGTGGGAATGAGTTACAGCACCAACTGGACATCGCCCTGCCCCGATACAATTAAGGCTACCAGAAAAAATTTGTGTGAACCGGGTTATGTAACCATTACAACGCATGGCGCTGTTTTTGGTGGCGATTATGTTTGGTACGAAAATGGAAACTTCCTTCAATACTCTTCAAACAGTGATTCGTTTATTACGGTATATGTACCTTCTACTACAACATATAGAGTGTACACGCGCAACAATGGGCAAAACTCTTGGAGCTATCGCGAAATAACTATTACTGTTGGTCAGCCGCTTATCAATAGTATTACAGCCACCGACCCCACTTGCAATGGCACTGCTACGGGAACTATTACAGTAGCAGCTTCAGGCGGCAATGGTGCTATTCAGTATTCAAACGATAATGGTGCAACCTGGCAAGCCAATGGCAACTTTACAGCATTGGCACAAGGCATTTATTTCGTTAAAGTAAAAGATAGCTATTGTACGGTTCCTCCTTTTGGTGTAACCATTCAGCTAAAAGATCCACCATTGCTAAGTTCCAGCATTGCTGCGGTTACCAATGTTTTATGCAGTGGCGTTAATAGCGGTAAAGTAGATTTGTCGGTTACGGGTGGTGTTCCTCCTTATTCCTTCAATTGGACAAGAAATGGAAACCCATTTGCCAATACCGAAGACCTCAACAACATTAGTGGAGGAAATTATGCTGTAACCGTTACCGATTCAAAAGGTTGTGTTACAACTCAAAATGCGGCAGTTACACAACCAAATGCTCCGCTTAGCATTACCGGAAATGTTACCAATATTTTATGCAATAATGGCGCTTCGGGAAGTATTGATATTTCTGTAGCCGGAGGCACTGCTCCGTACACTTATTTTTGGAGCAATGGTGCTGCAACCGAAGATATTTCGGGGCTTGCTGCGGGAGCATACAATATTTTAGTAACAGACTTAAACGGCTGCCAGAAATCGGCAGTATTTGTGGTAACCGCTCCTGCTCCGCTTAGTGTTGGTTTTGTGAATCAGCAAAACGTAAATTGTTTTGGGCAAAGTACCGGAAGTGTAGAAGCGGTGGCTGCCGGAGGTGCAGGCAATTATGGCTATGCGTGGAGTAATGGCAATACAGGAGCAGTGTTGAGCAATGTTGCTGCTGCAAAATATTATGTAACGGTAACCGATGCCAATAATTGCACCACAACCGATAGTGTTGTAATTACACAGAATCCAAAGTATTTAATTACGTTGGAAGTAATTCAGCATGTACGTTGTTTTGGCGACTCCTTAGGCTCGGTGGCAATTTCTATAAATGGTGGCATTGCGCCATTTACTTTCCAATGGACAAACCTAAACTCCGGAGGTAACTATGGTGGTGGCGAAGATATTTACAACGTACCAATTGGCACTTACCGCGTGGTAGTGGCAGATGCGCTCGGTTGTGTAGATTCTTCGGATTACACTATTGCCGGTCCTCAAACACCGCTTTCTGTTGGTGCGCAAGGCTTTAATGTAAATTGCTATGGTGGCAGCGATGGCTCTATTACCACACAAGTTACGGGAGGCACGCCACCGTATCAGTTTATGTGGAGCAATCTTTCTACTCAGCCAAGCATAAGTGGGCTTGTGGCAGATGCGTATCAATTAACCGTTACGGATGCAAACAATTGCACATCCATTACACTTATCAATATTACCGAGCCGCAGCCGTATAGTGTAAAAGATTCTATTATTCATGTAACATGCAATGGAGGCAGCAATGGCGCTATTTTTATTACAAATGTAAGTGGCAGCAATGGCGGGTATGTATTTAATTGGTCTAATGCCGATACCGCCAGAAACCAAAGCAATTTAGTTGCCGGAAAATACTTGCTAACCATTACCGATAACCGCAATTGTACATACACCAATACTTACGAGGTGTTGGAGCCTTCGCCTATTTTATCTTCGGTGGCGGGCAATAATCCGAATTGCTACAGCAATGCTACGGGCTTTGCTGTGGTAAGTTATAGCGGAGGTATTCCGCCATATACTTTTGCATGGAATACCAACCCTGTGCAAACAGGCGTAATGGCCATAAATTTATATGGCGATTCTACGTATGTAATTACCATTACCGATGTGCGTGGATGTACAAAAATAGATTCTACGCGCTTGTTGCGCCCTGCAAAAGTAGAGGTAAGTACAACACCAAAAGACGTTTCTTGTTTTAGTGGCGATGACGGACTGGTAAAAATAAGTGCTACCGGAGGAACCGGCATTTACAGCTATTATGTAAATGGAATTTATCAAACAGATAGTGTTTACAATGGTTTATATGCAGGCTCATATACCGTAGTGGTAGAAGATAATAATAATTGCGTTGGCTCTACAACCTTTACCATTACTCAGCCGCAAGCATTTTTTGTAAGTGCAGGCGAAGACAAAGTTTCGTTGCGAAAAGAGCCTGTAACACTAACGGCAAAAGCCACTTCGCTCAATGGAATAATTGGCTATTTGTGGACTCCAAAAGATGGTTTAAGCTGCGATACTTGTGCTGAAACTTTGGCAGCACCGGATTCTACTACAGATTATGTGTTGCGCGTAATGGATGGCGATAGCTGCATCAATTTCGATACGGTTCGGGTTACCGTTAAGTTTGCTCCGCAATCGTTTATTCCTAATGCGTTTACTCCTAATGGCGATGGATTAAACGATTATTTCAATTTCGATATTTTGGGAGCAAAAACCATTGAGGTTAAAATTTTTGACCGTTGGGGAAATGCAGTGTACCACAATCCAAACCAACCGAATGGAACACAAAGCAAAAATGCTTGGGATGGAACATTTAAAGGTGCAAAAGTTGCGTACGAGAATTATGTTTACACCATAAAAGTTACCTTCTGGGACGAAACAGAAAGTTCTTACACCGGAACGGTAGCAGTAATGCGATAAACAATGAAAAATATTTTTGTATTGGCTTGCCTATCGGGCGCATTGGCAGTGGCTTTGGGTGCATTTGGTGCTCATGGTTTAAAGCCACATTTAGATACGTACCAAACTGATATATACAATAAGGCGGTTTTGTATCAATTTATACATACACTCATTATTGCAATTATTTCGTGGCACAGCAGCGAGCGCAAAATTGTATTGCCTGCTATGTTGTTTTTGGCAGGTATAGTGCTGTTTAGCGGATCGTTGTATTTATTGGCAACGGCTCACCTTACAGGCATTTCTAAAATGCTGCTTGGACCTATAACGCCTATTGGCGGCTTATGCTTTATTGCCGGGTGGATAAGTCTTGCAATGCTTCCAGCTGCCAGTAAAGGAAAGCAGTAAAAGTAATTACTTCGTATAAGCAAAAAGAACGGAAGCCGCTGGTGCAAACTTCCGCCTTTAGCAATAAAAAGAGATGGTGCTTAGTTGTATTTGTTTACGTAGAAAGAGCCGTTGGTTATATGTACGGTATCGGCTGTGTTGGTTTGGTTTACGCCTACAAAGTTAAAGGTTCCCTCTGTGTACTTATTGGTGTTATCGGTGTTTTTACGACCTGTAATTTTCCATGCTCCCGCTATTGGTTTGTAGCGAATTTGTGTATTATTTTTACTGTAAAAAGTTTGTGTAGAAGAGTCAAGAGTTACGCTTTGGCCAACCGTTTTAGTTAAGTCAAGTACTAAAATTATTGCGTGGTCCGATCCGTCTTTTGCCAACATGTCTATTACCAATTCATTGTAATTTCCGTTGTTGAAACTTGCAGTAACGGTATGTTCATCGCATTCAATTTTTTGCCCGTTTACAAAGAAGGTTGCTGTATGTTTTTTAAGCATTTCTTTAGAGCAAGAAAAGACAATACAACTTGCTATAGCGGCTATAAATAAAGGCTTCTTCATATAGTAGCTTAGTAGTTGTTTACATAAAAATACCCATCTGTAATATTGAAGGAGTCGGTTGGATTTGCAGGATCAAATACTACCATAGCAAAAGTTCCTTCGGTATGGCGTGTTGCCGGATTGCCCTCTTCGTGGCTTGTAATTTTCCATTCGCCACGCTTAGGTCGGTATTGCACAGCGCCAACGTGTGTGTAAGAGAACCCTTCTTGCAACGAATCAATTTTTACGGTTTGGTTTATTAAATTCAAGTTGAGTAAAATAGATGGCTGCATGGTACCTCCACTGCCTGCGGTTGGAGTTATTTGTAAGTATTGAGCACTGCCGTTGTAATAATTGGCACTCATGCCATCTTCGCCAATGTTGTAAGTAGTGCCGTTTAGAGTAAAGTGTGCTTCTTGTTTCTTTGTAAAACCTTTTTTACAAGATGCTGTGATTACGCTGGCAGCAATGGCCAGAAATAGAATTTTTTTCATTGCTAAATGATTTTAATTATTGAAGAGTGCAATAGTATGGCGTAGTATTTTGAATAGCTTTTTTTAGTAAGAATATATCAATTTGGGGCAAGGGTATTTATATATACAAGAGCCTTTTTATGGTAATGAAAAATAAAAGATTAAAGAGTGGTTGTTTGAATTAGAAATCGCATACATGCAGGCAGTGAACTTATTGGCAGCGGCAAGTTGGCAGCAGAATAATGTAAGCTATGCAATCCATAAATATGACGAAAATCATTAAATCGTAGTGTAGAACACTCTACTTTCGTTTTGGAGGTAAGTACATCAATACCTGCCATTATTTATTAGATATAAAACAAAACGAAATGAAAACGATTTTTAAAGATCAAGAAAAACAACAGTTTTTTGAAAGAGAAGGCTATGTTACTTTTCCCTTGCTCAACAAAGAAGAAGTAGCAGAATTGTATGCGCTGTACGCTTCGCTCAATCTTGAAACATCTAAGCGGGCAGGCTTTCATGTGGTAATGGATAATAGCAATAAAGAAATGGTGCGCCAGGTGCGCAATAAAATTTGGGAAGTAGCGCTGCCTCGTTTCAACGAGCATTTACAAAACTATAAATCGCATGTGGCCACCTTTGCCATAAAGGAAGTAAGCGATACAGGTATTACACCTCCACACATGGATTGGAGTTTTGCAGAGAATGAACAAGATGGCTATTTTTCTACCAGTTGCTGGATTGCTTTAATGGATATGAATGCCGAAAATGGCTGCATGAGTGTGGTGCGCGGAGGCAGCCACCATATTTTTAAAAACTATCGCCCTTCGCCTTCGCCACAAATTAAAGTGCCGTTAGATAACCTAATCTTCGATATTTTTCCCTACACCAAAATCATTGAAATGAAAGCCGGAGAGGTGCTTATTTTCGATAACCGCACATTCCATGCTTCGCCACCCAATACATCCAATACTGCGCGTGTAGCCGCAGGTGTGGCCATTACTCAAAAAGATGCCAATTTGGTGCACTATTACTTAAAACCCGATGGCACCGAAAAAACTGTTTTAAAGTATAATATAGACGAAGAGTTCTTTATGAAATACAGCAATGCAGACCTCTCCAAATTATACGATGAAGGCAAACTGATTGAAGGCTATGGCACACCCACCGAACTGCCTTACGAGTTTGTAAAATATACGCCATCCGAAATGGTAGATATGCTAAAAGCCGCAGGCAATGTGTACGATGATGTTTTGGCTAATCGCCTAGCAACGCTTTTCGGCTTCAATAAAAATTAGCAGATACTTTATTAACGAGAATGTTACTGCCCAACCAAAAACATAACATAGCGCTTATGCAGGTTGGGCATGTTTTTTTTCCAATCGGCAATTTTTTGAGTAGCAATAGTTTGCGTAGGCAGCGTTAAATCGGCAGCAATGCAGAGTTTAGTTTCGGGGTGTAGTATTTGCACTAGTTGCTCTGCCAGTTTTTGGTTGCGATAAGGCGTTTCCATAAAAATTTGGGTAATGCCAGCATGTAGCATATCGCTTTCTATTTGCCGTAGTTTTTTGCTTCGGTCGTTGTTTTCTATGGGTAAATAACCATGAAAAGTAAATTGCTGTCCGCTAAAGCCCGAAGCAATCAATGCCAGTAAAATAGAGCTGGGCCCCACCAGCGGCACCACTTCTATTTTTTGTTGGTGGGCTTTTGCTACCAGTTCAAAGCCCGGATCGGCAATGCAAGGATTGCCTGCTTCGCTAATAATGCCGGCATGTTTACCTTGTTTAAGTTGTTGTAAAATGGCATTAAAATTTTGAACAGTGTGGTGTTTGTCGAATTCAAACAATAGCACCTCGGTATCAAAATTTTTAGTGTAGCCCACACTGCGCAAAAAACGTCTGGCACTTCTTAAATTTTCTACGGCAAAAACGGTAATTTCTTGGAGTTGTTTTTTATTAAAATCGGGAAGTATAGAAGTGTCTTCACCACCTAAAAGGCAGGGAATTAAATAGAGTTTTCCTGTTGCCATTATGGTTGCTCGCTTTGTTTTACTTTAATAATGCCCGAAATGTTTTTAATAACATAGTTGGTGAAGTTCTGGTTGGCGGTCATGCCGGTGCCCATAATAATTTCGTCTTTGGTAGAAATCTTTACAAAAGCATTGCTGTAAATAATCTCTTTTTCTTCGTCCCAAATGAGTTCTTCGGTGTGGAGGGTTTCTCCCTTATCGTTTACTACCACCACATTGTTTCGGGCAACCATCAGTTTGTTGCCTTCTTGTGCGGTGGCGTAGTTGGCTTTCATGGTGCTTTCTACCTTGTTGCCGTTAAAGAATTTCATTTCTATGCCTTTTTGAAATTCCATATACGGTTTTTCTACGGCATAGCGCAATAGTTCCGGTGCATTGGCTACAATACGGTTGATGCCGCGTTCAGAAAACACAATTTCAACCTTGGTGGCTTTTTCAATAGAAGTGTTGGTGCGGAGTGTAATTTTCTTGGCTTCGTCCACATTGTTTTTGCAGGCAGCACACCATAAAAGTAGTAGCAAAATGGCATAAAATGGCTGCAGAAAAAACGTGCCTCCACCACAGCGTATTTTATTGCTAAAACTCACCATGCCAATAAATTTTGAATTGCTGTTTTTGCCATTTCTGTATGTGGCAGCATTTCTTTTTCTAGTATGCTGTTGAGTGGAATGGCAGGTGTGTTTACTGCCCCAATAACTTTTATGGGTGCATCTAAGTATTCAAAATAGTTTCCGGCAATTCTTCCGGCAAGCGCTTCGGCAAAAGAATGTGTAACTGTTTCTTCGGTGAGCACTATTGCTTTGCCATGTTTTTTAATGGCAAGTTCTATGGCGCTGTTGTCTAAAGGGTTCAGGCAGCGTAAATCGAGTACTTCAACGTTGCCATCGAAATGCTTGGCAGCATTTAATGCCCAATGCACGCCCATGCCATAAGTAATTACAACCAACGATTCTCCTGCTTCTACTTTTTCGGTTGTTGCCTGCAATGCTGTTCTTGCTTTGCCCAAAGGAACTACGTAATGCTCATCCGGTTCGGGTGTTTTAGCTTCTTGTGTGCCCGGAACTTTACTCCAATACAAGCCCTTGTGCTCAAAAATTACTACCGGATTAGGGTCGTAAAATGCAGCTTTTAAAAGACCTTTCATGTCGGCAGCATTGCTTGGGTAGGCAATCTTTACACCTTTTATTTGCAGCACAAAGCTTTCTACACTCGATGAATGGTAAGGTCCTCCGCTACCATAAGCTCCAATGGGAATGCGGTAAACGGCACTTACAGGGTATTTACCGTTGCTTAAATAGCAAGAGCGGCTTACTTCGGTAAAAAGCTGGTTGATGCCTGGAAAAATATAATCGGCAAACTGAATTTCAACAATAGGCTTACAGCCCACGGCACTCATGCCCACGGTGCTTCCAATAATATAAGCTTCTTGAATAGGTGTGTTAAACACGCGCTTTTCGCCATATTTTTTTGCAAGCAAGGCTGCTTCGCGAAACACACCTCCGAGTTCGCCACCCACATCTTGTCCATAGAGCAATGCTTCCGGGTGGCTGCGTAAAATTTCATCTACGGCATGTAGTGCGGCATCTACCATTACTACGGTTTCGGCATCATCGGGCTTTCGGTTGCCTGTTTCATTTTCTATGGTTGCCGGTGCAAAAATATGTTGAGTAAGTGTTTCGGGTTTTGGTTCCGGCTCTGCCAGTGCGCGTTCAAATTCTGCTGCCACAAAAGTGCGGGCTTCTTGTTCCAGCGCTTCTATCTCGCTTTCGCTGGTGCCAAAGGTTTTTAAATAGGTGCGCAACCAAGTGTAGGGATCGCGCTTGGCATCGTTTTCTAAATCTTCTTTGGGTCTATACCATTCTTTGCGCACGCCCGATGTGTGGTGGTTGAGCAGCGGCACCTTGGCATGTACCAAATAGGGCTTTCTATCGGTTCGTACGGTAGCTACCACTTCTTGCAAGGTTTCAAAACAGCTTGCAAAATTGGTTCCGTTTATACTTTTTACGCGCATTCCTTTAAAGCCTTGGGCAAAGTATGGCGCATCTTGTGCTCTAATCTCGGAAGAGTGGGCAGAAATATCCCATTCATTATCTTGAATAAGATAAATAATAGGATACTGATGCAATACCGCCATTTGTAAGGCTTCGCTTACTTCGCCTTCGGTAACGGAGCCATCGCCAAGTGAGCAAACTACAATAGGTGCTTCTCCCGGAGGGAAGGTTGCCAAGCCTTGTGTTTCTTTATACTGCAATCCTTGTGCTGTTCCGGTGGCAGGTATGGCTTGCATGCCGGTGGCAGAACTTTGGTGCGGTATTTTAGGAAGCTGAGCACGGGTAGAAGATGGATGGGCATAGTATGTGCGACCTCCGCTAAAATAGTCGGTGCCTTTTGCCAAGAGTTGCAGCATTAAATCGAATGGCGAAAAGCCCATGCCAAGCAGCATGGCATCATCGCGGTAATATGGGAATACAAAATCCTGAGGTTTTAATTGAAGTGCGGCAGCCAATTGGATGGCTTCGTGCCCGCGCGATGTGGCATGTACATATTTGGCACAAATATCTTTTCGTTCTTCAAATAGCTCCGCCATTGATTTGGCAATTGCCATAGTGCGAAAAGCTTGAATAAAAACGGTAGTGGAAGTGTTTGCCGGAGTTGGAACCTCGATTGCTGCCATAAGGCAAACATAGCAACATAAAATAAAAAACCCGCGTTTGGCGCGGGTTTAGGTGTTTGGTGTGTAGTGGTCCCACTTGGGATCGAACCAAGGACCCCCTGATTATGAGTCAGGTGCTCTAACCGTCTGAGCTATAGGACCTAAAAAGAACATTTACGATTTTTGCAGTAACCAATCCTTGATGCAGCAAGGCTTAAGTGATACCATTTGCAAAACTGGGCAGCAAAAATAAAATAAAGAACTTTTTAAAGCGCGGCAAAACTAAAAAAGTTAATCATGTTTTGTCATAGAAAAGTTAAAATAATATGAAGTTGGAAGAAAAGCTATTGTTAATGCAACTATTTTCATTTCCTTTGTAGTCCTTTTTAAAAATTTTCAACTTAAACAAAACAAAAGGTTATTAAAATGAAAAGTTCACTACTTTCAGCTTTTTGTGCTTCATTATTGGTAAGTGCAGGTTTTGCGCAAAGCAGCAATATGCAACTGCCAAGTGGCACAACCAAGGGCAACCCAAAATTATTCCAAATGCCAAAATCTGTTGCTACCCAACTTAAAGGTATTGGAAGTGCAAGAGCAGCACAAGACACTTTTATTTTAGATTACCCATCGGTAGATGAATTTAATGCTACGAATAGCGGTATTGATTTTGTGCCGAATTATGCAGAGGCTATAAACGAAAGAAACGATTCTTCAAACTTTCTTTCTGCAAGAACAGCAGCTGTTCTTTTCGATACTTTGATTTACCAAGATGTGGTTACTGGCGATTTCACTAAAACAACGCCTATTTCAAAAGCTACGTTATCTATCGATACTGTATTCATGATATATAACTACCCGGCTGCACCTGCAAACCCAACTACAGATAATTTAACTGTGAATATTTACAAGTGGCCTATAGCATTATCTAATAATGGAGGTTACAATAGTGTAGTTACCAGTACACCAATTTTTACTAAAACATATTCTGATAGTGTTTTAGCTACTTTGGTTACTGCTCCAACTGCATTGAATGTTTTAAGCGTACCGGTAGGTATAACTTTAAACAAGGGCGATAAATTCTTTGTTACTGTTTCTTACGATGCAGATACTGCAAGCAAGTTTTCTTTGGCCTGTGCTTTTGCCGATTCTTGTGGCGACCAAAGTTTACTTTTCAGACGCTCTACTCTTCCGGGTCGTTCGTTTTACTATGCTAACTTGAGTGCAAATTCAGGATGGGATAACGGTTCTTTGTCTGTAGGTACAATGCCTGCAAGTTGCAGATTTTGGCTTTGGCAAAACTGGCAAATTCTACCATTGGTTAGAGCTAATGTAGATTTTGGCGTGTCTGCTAAAGCATCTAAAACTATTGCTTGCCCTGGCGATCAAATAACATTAACTGCTAGCGGTTTTGGTAGTAACGACATTACTTACGAATGGCATACCAGCAGAGGTACACTTTCTACTCCTAACGATATAGAAACTACATTAACTACAGACTCAACTACAGCTGTTTATGTAGTGGCTACAGATAATACTAGCGGTACAAAAGATACTTCTCGCCTTACTGTTGTTTTCAGAGGAGTAAACATCTCTATCAATGGAGGTCAGCCGGTTCAAATCCAATGTAATGCTAAAGGTACTTTAACTGCTACTTTAAGCGGATTTACTTCTGGCTCAAAAAGCTATACTTGGAAAAGACCGGTAGGTGCCGATACTACTACAACTACTGCTGCTTTGGGTGGATTAAATCCTGGCAACTACAGTGTTACTGTTACAAACAGTGCTGGTTGTACTGCTTCTACTACTGCATCAATTGTTTATCCTGATGTGAACAATACTGTAAGTTTTACACTTACTCCTGATGTATCTCCTGCTGCCGGAGTTCAAGTTTGTATCAACAAACCTGTTACACTTACCAATACTTCTACCGGCCAAACCGGATGGAATGCTACTTGGTATGTTGGAAGCAACGATGTTGGTGTAGGAAATACTAATACATACACCTTTACTTCTGCGGGCAAGTTTAATGTACGCGTAGAGGCAGATAGTGCAGGTTGCGTATTCTCTTCTCCTTCTACTGAAGTTACTGTATTATCTAGCTCAAACAGTGCATGTGTATCAGCCATCAGCGATGTTAAGTTTGAAAGCAACGTTTCATTGTTGCCAAACCCTGCTGCAGGTAATGTAACTTTAACTGTAAACGGTGTTGAAAAAGCAGTATCTGTAAAAGTTTACAATGTAATTGGTTCTGAAGTTGCTCACTACAACTTTAGCGATGCAAGCACTACACTTGTTAAAAATATAAGCGTAGAGAACTTCGCAAACGGAACATACTTAGTAAAAGTTGAAAGCAACGGAAAAACAGCTATCAAACGCTTAATCGTTAATCACTAATACTATTTAAAACATTTGTTTTGGAATGCCTCTCAAATTGAGAGGCATTCTTTTTTTGTATGCAATAGAAAACAGCCTTTTTCCTATTCACAACAATTTTGTGTGCAAGTGGAGAACTGTTTCTATATAATACATGGAATGCCATTAAGTTTGTATGCTAAACTGTGTAAAAATGAAATTTACTTATTACGGTCATGCATGTTTTGGAGTAGAAATAAATGGGAAGCACTTGCTTTTCGATCCGTTTATTACATACAACGAATTGGCAAAGGAGGTAAATGTAAATACCATACCGGCTGATTATATTTTTATTTCGCACGGGCATCAAGATCATATTGCCGATGCGGTTGCCATTGCACAGCGCACAGGCGCATTGGTAGTAGGCAGTTGGGAGGTGATTGAATGGGTGGGTAAACAAGGAGTTAAGAATGTTCATCCAATGAATACAGGCGGCAAAAAAGTATTCGATTTTGGTTGGGTAAAATGTACAGTAGCTCAGCACAGCAGTAGTTTCCCGGATGGTAGTTATGCAGGGAATCCAATGGGTTTTTTGGTAGAAGCCGAAGGTAAATCGTTTTACTTTGCAGGCGATACTGCACTTACGTTGGATATGCAGTTGATTCCAAAATGGGCGAAAGTGCAAGTTGCATTACTTCCAATTGGCGATAATTTTACAATGGATTACACAGATGCGGCCATTGCAGCCGAATTTGTTCAATGTAAGAAAGTAATTGGGTTGCATTATGATACTTTTGGATTCATTAAAATAGACCAAAAAGCAGCCGTAGAATATTTTAAAGCAAAGGGATTGGAGTTGGTGCTCTTACCCATTGCACAAAGCATTACTATTTAATTAAGAACTATGTCTAAAATAATAACATTAGCCAATCAAAAAGGAGGTGTTGGAAAAACTACCAGCGCCATCAATATTGCAGCCAGCCTTGCTGTGTTGGAATATAAAGTATTGTTGGTAGATGCAGACCCACAGGCTAATGCCACATCGGGGGTTGGGTTCGATCCTAAAGAAATTGAACACAGCCTTTACGATTGCCTTGTGAATGATTTGCCTGCCAAAGACGCTGTTATTGCAACCGAAACACCCAACCTTAGTTTACTGCCTTCGCATGTGGATTTGGTGGGTGCCGAGATAGAGCTTATCAATCGCCCCAACCGCGAAATGATTTTTAAGCAACTCTTGGCAGAGATAAAAGATGCTTTCGACTTCGTTATTATTGATTGTTCACCTTCGCTTGGTTTAATTACGGTAAATGCACTTACGGCAGCCAATTCGGTACTTATTCCTGTGCAATGTGAGTACTTTGCATTAGAAGGTTTGGGCAAGTTACTCAACACTATTAAAATAGTTCAATCGCGTTTGAACCCCGATTTAGAAATAGAAGGTATTGTACTTACCATGTTTGATCCGCGGTTAAGATTGAGCAATCAGGTAGTAGATGAGATACGAAGACATTTTGAAGAAATAGTGTTTAAAACAGCCATTCATCGCAATACGCGTTTGGGCGAGGCACCAAGTTTTGGAAAGCCCGCCATTGTGTATGATGCAGAAAGCAAAGGCAGTATAAATTACATGAGCCTTGTGCGAGAACTGCTTGCGCGCAACGGTATGGGTACCTTTGAAGAAGAAGGGCAGGAAGAGTAAAGTATATAAGTAGCTATGTAAACAAACAAAAAGAGCGGGCTTTGCCCGCTCTTTTTGTTTGTTTGTCTTTTAATTTTAGTTGTTGCTAATGAATTGGTTTAAATCATCCACGCTACTGCTAAAGCCAAATACATCATTTACTTTAAAATAATTGCTTTGGTCTGTACAGCGGCTGTAGGCAAATTTTGCAAAGTCTAGCTTAGATTGCTCAAAGCCAAATGATTTGCAGATTTGAACTATTTGTGCAGCAGAAAGGCATTGCTTGCCGGCAATAGCTTTGGCAGTTGAAAGTTTTGTTTCGTCAAACCCTTGCTTGCCAATACTGCTTAAAGCACTTTGGAAATCGCCCGAAGCCATTGGGTAAGTACCGTTGCAGCCAACAGCTTGGTGATGGTGGGTGTGTGTAGGCTCAGGAGTGCCGGTAGTGGTAGTAGTGGTGGTGGTGCGGGTAGTGGTGGTGGTAGTACCGTTTAGTAAGGGGTCGTTGATAGTAACATTTACGCCAACTCCGGGAATGCCCATGTTTACATTTACATTTTCGGTGGTGCCGGTTGTAGTAGTGGTTTGTTGTATTACAGTGGTAGTATTCGGAGTCGGAGGTGTTGGTTGTCCGTAATGCACAACGGTAACATTGCTTGGAGCTACATAACCTTGCTGCACGGGCACCATAGAGAAGTAATTCAATTTAGGTTTGCCGGTTTTATCCTTTCTTATTTTGTAGGTAACATCCATAAACTTACCATCGGCATCGGCAATTGCTAAGTAGTTTTTATTGATTTCAAGTAGTGTTTTGTCTTCAAATACAATTTTGGCATTGTAGTAAGGTTGGTTTAAATCTTCAATTCTAAGATTGGTTTGTGCCGTGTTATTTTGTCGCTCACCATTTAGCACTAAAAAGAACTTGTCGCCATCTTCCGAAAAAATAGTAAGATGCCCTACCGGTACGGGCTGCGCGTTTACAAAAGCTGTAAACATAAGCATGAATGAAAGTGTAAATAAATGTTTCATATAACTGTTGTTTTAAATTTTTATCTGCGATTTTGTTTTACACTAAAGGATTAAAACCGGATTTCTATTAACTTTTTTTGAAGCTACTTTTTAGCGGTTTTCTGTTTGAACATTTCAATTATTATAGGTAGTACCGAAACAAACACAATACCCAAAATAAATTTCTCTAAATGCTTTTCAATAAAGGGACCTACCACCGGAACTTGCCCTAATAAGTATCCCGCCAATGTAACGCCACCAACCCAAAGAATTCCTCCAACAATATTGTATGAAAAGAATACCTTGAAATTCATCTTCCCTACTCCGGCTACAAATGGAGCAATAGTGCGAACTATAGGAACAAAGCGAGCCAGGATAATAGCTTTGGAGCCATTCTTTTCAAAAAATTCGTGTGTTTGATCCAGCCATTGTTGCTTTACTAAAGGTTTACCTTTAAACTTCCACGACAGTACCCGCTCATTAAAAAATTTGCCTACAAAATAATTTACATTATCGCCTAAGATGGCAGCCACCAACAGTATTGGAATAAGTAGCCACACATTTAAGCCATTGGGTTGGGCGCACAGCAATCCGGCAGTAAATAACAGCGAATCGCCAGGCAAAAGCGGAAAGACTACCAAGCCTGTTTCTACAAAAATAATAAGGAAAAGAATAACATACACCCAAGTGCCATATTCTTGAAACAAATGTAGCAGCACATCCTTAGTGTGCGTTAGCAACTCAATAAAAAACTGAATATATTCCATAAGCGCACGAAAGTAACTATTTACCATTATGCACCTATAAATCTTTGCCGTTTGCATTGAGTGCAAATATCATTCAGCGGTATGTGTTGTTGAAAGTCAATATGGTGTATTTTTGATAGGTTGAAATTTTTTCTTTCTGATAAATGCTATATTTTAAAACAATCTTGTATGTATATTTATGTAAAAAATGAGTTCATAAAAACATGAATGAAGTTCTGTTGCAAAAAATAAAACTACTCTCTGATAGCGAATGGAAGCAGTTGCAAGAGCGGCTAGAGCAATCGCCATTACTTCAAAAATTGGCAGTGGAATTGCGGCAACATACTGCCACAACAGTAAAAACCAGAGTATTGGTGCAAGCGGTGTATGGCAATGAAAAGCCCACAGCATTTGCAGTATTAGAAAACCGTTTCTACAAATTGCGGAAAAAGCTCTACGATATTTTGCCCGCATCGGCCAATAGTATTGCGGGTAGAAAGTTGGCACACGAAGAAGAAACAAAAGAACTCTGCCGAAGCATGATAGAGAAAGGCGAAATAGCCCAAGCCTCTAAACTGCTTGCATCGCTCGATGCTCAATGTTGGGCAAATAATATTTTTGAACTGCTTCCTGCAATAGCAGACATGCTCATACAGGCTAATCATATACTCAATAAATTTTCAGACACGCCTACCATTTATGCCAAGTTTGAGGAAGCATCGGAATTATACATAGCATTGGCAAGAATGAAACTGCTAACCAAACAAGTGTATGAAACCAATGTGCAGCAAGGAATTGGAGCAACACAACCGCTCTTTAAACAAATGGATTTGTTGGCGCGAACCCATGCAGCATATCCTCGCTTTAAACTCATTTACAACTTTGTGGCTGCTTATTACAAAGCAGGCGCAGGTGGGCGCAATAACCATATTAAAAGCTATGCCGTATCGCGCCATATTGCCACTGCAAAGCAATTGATGTTGCAATATCCCAATATGCCGGCTATTGGATATGCTGCCGATTTCCAGCAAACACAGCAGTTTAAGTTGAAAGAATTAGAAGCCATGTTTTATTTCAGACAGTTTAGATATGCCGAAGCTGCAGCTATTTCAAACGAATTGTTGGCAGATGTTTTCGACACTTCAAAGCAATGGAGAAAATATTTAAACGAAGTGCTCCTTTCCAATACCATCCACATTAATATTGCTGCCAAAAACAGCACCAAAGCTTTCGAGGCGGTGCAATTGTATTTTCGCTTTTTGCGCGATAGCCATTATGGTGAGCGCATGCCTCGCGCATTTTGCGAGTTGGCAAATGTGGCGGCAACACTACATGTAAAGCCAGCGTACTTTAATTCAAAAGCAGTGCTGCAAAACTTAGATGAGTTTATGGCACATTGCAAAAAGGGAGCGTATAAAGATTTAGAAATAGCCACTCGTTTTTTAAAAGCCAAAACACTATTGCTGTTGGGGAAAAAAGATGCTGCCATTAAACTGTTTGAGCAAGTTGAAGTAAAAAATCATCTTTCCAATAAGACTATTAGAAAGTTGTTTTATGAAATGCTACATGCAATTGTTGTAGGGCGCTTGGGCAATAGAAAAGAGTTTCTATCGCGGTTAAAGAAAGTGCAGTTCAATCTACAATCGCCAGAAAATGTAATGGAATTTGTTTGGATAGAATGCGCTGTAGAAAAGTATTTCCCTTTGTAGCAAAGCCATCGAAATTGTAGCTTGCTGTAATGATTTCAAAAATTAAAATCTTCTTTATGAAGCCATAAATCTTTTAAAGAATAGTGCTCCGTTTTTAGAAAGTAAAAGAGCAACACCGCAGCCGACACGGCAAACGAAACCGTGGCGGCAAGCCCGGCACCGCTCATTTCGTAATCGGGAATCCACACGTAGCACAGCAGCAGCGAAATGGCAATGCCTACCAAGTGCAGGGCACTCATTAAACCATAATTTCCCTTGCCCATAAAATGGCTGCCAATAACTAACACAAACACATATAAACCAATGCCCGGGAACAAGTATTTTACCGAATATTTTACGTAAAGAAAACCTTCGCCAAACACATAGGCATACACTTCAATAGGAATAAGAAAAATAGAAAATAGAAGTACTAGCGCAAGCAACAGCGCAATGCGCAACCATCTTAAAGTATTGTGTGCCGATGGTTGCTTTACGGTTGCTGCAAAATTGATGGTGGCTACACTGCGCGGAAAAATCCACACACTCTCTAAAATAGAAATGCCAACAGAATAAATACCTAAGTGGTATAAACCACTTTCGTTGAAATTGGCCAACAAAAAGAAATATAAACGCAGATGCAGCAGTTGCAATAGTTCTGCCAGCTGAAAAGGAAACCCATTAGCCAGTATAGCCCGCAGTGTTGTAAACGAAAAGCCCCAAGCCAATTTTTCGGTTCTGTAAACCAGAAAAAAACTTACTGCCAATGCCGATAGTGTAGAAATATAGAGCGCTATCCAAAAGCTATCAAGCGTTTTATGCTTACCTAAATACAGCAATGCTGCCAATACCAACCAAAGCACCATTGGTTGCCAAAAAGTAAGAAAATTAAAGGCTTTGAAGCGATGTTTACTCAGCAATATAGTTTGGTGAACCGATGAAAAACTACTAATGCTTGCCAAGAAAAAAATATGAATAATGAATTGGCTGCTGTGTGCTAAGGTTGCCCACATTACCAATGCCACCAAGCCATTGGCAAATAGACTCCAAACGTAAGTTGGAACTAAAACCGATTGTTTTTCGTTGTGCTTTAAGTAGTTTACAAGCGCCCAGCCTCCTGCAATATTGGAAGCAAATACACCAATAAAAATTGCCGTTACCCAAAGTGTGGTTTCTCCTTTTGCCACAGGGCCAAGCGAGCGACTAACTGCAAGTACTACTAGAAAATTAAACAGTACCGATAGCAGCCGTGCTATTGCATTCCACGAAATAATTTTATGCTGTGCCAAGTACCGCAATTTACTTTTTTGGTAAAGAAAAAAAGAAAGTTGTGCCCACGCCCTCTTGCGATTCTATCCAAATTTTACCGTTGTGAATGTCTATGATTTTCTTGCAAATAGCCAGCCCAACTCCCGTTCCTTCGTATTCACTTTTGTTGTGCAACCTTTTAAAAGCTTGGAATACGGTATTGTAGTATTCCTGTGGAATACCCAGTCCATTGTCTTTTACCCAAAATAACCATTCTGCTTTTCGTTCTTCAAATGCAATTTCTACACTTGGAATTACGTCCTTCTTTCTATACTTAATTGCATTTGAAATAAGGTTTTGAAACAATTGAAATAAAAGCGCCCGCTCAGAGTGTATGCTCGGAAAATGAGTTGTTTTAATAATGGCTCCGGTTTCTGTTATAGATGCCGAAAGGTTCTCTAATACTTCTTTTACTACCTTGTTTACATCTATCAACACAAGCTTATGCTCAGTAATATTTAATCTGGAATACAGCAGCAGGTCTTGAATAAGTATATCCATTTGGCGAGTACCGTTTACCACCAATTGAATGTATTCCAGGAGTTCCGGATCCAACTGCTCTTTCTTGCGGAGTCTTCTTTCTATAATTGCCACAAAACCCGAAATAGTTCGGAGCGGCTCTTTTAAATCGTGGCTTACCACATAGGCAAATTCCTGTAAATTATCGTTGCTATTTTTTAATGCTTTGGTACGTGCAGCTACAGTGCGCTCTAAATCCTCGTTTTGAAGTTGTATTTGCCTCGAAATTTTTATGTTTTGCTCTAATAGGTTTTCGCTTGTAATGATTATTAAGTTAAACAAGGTAGCGCTAAGAACTATTCCGGCAATTCCTACCAAGTAATGAATGCCTATAGCCTCTCTTATTTGCTCCGTATGCAGCGGATGGTGATAAATAATGGCAGCATGAACAGTAATAATAATAGCACCAATAAAGGCGTAAAGGAAAAACTTCTGCTTTTCTCTAAAAAACGATAAGCAAAGAAGATAAGTGCCTAAAAGCGATACCAGCGATACATAAATTTTATACTGGGCTTGCTGCTTGGGCGACACCCAATCGTCATACAAGTCGGCAATGCAGATTACACTAAGGCAAACAGAAATAAGCACTTCGCCTGCCCAGTCTATTCTGCCATTTTTAATAAGAAAAAGTGTAAGCCCCACACCTACGATACCGGCAAGGTCGCCCAGCACAATAATGTTGCTCATATCGGCACCTTTTTGTGCTATGCCAACCACCAAAAAGAAAATGCCCATAGCAACCGAAATAAACAGCAGCGATGTCGCCTTACTGCGCTCAAATTCATTGCTAAAGTTGTAAGAAGAAAGAAAGTATCGGGCAAATCCCTCTCGCATAATGTATTTACTCTAAGCCAAACGTAAATTAAATTCTTTATGCCATACTTTAAAAAATAAGTGAAGTTGCTATTGGTTGCAGTATTGCTTGTAAGCCTTATGCTCCATCATTAAAATGCTCATGCCGTTTGTAAGAAAACCACAACAATAACCCATGCGTATTCGGCTGCTCTATCATCAAAATAATGTACAAAGAGCATATGCACACATCTGCAAAAAATATGAAACAAGTATCACACCTGCACAATTCTTTTACCTTCGCTTCCCTTTTGTTTAATTTATGGATGTATTAATTCAAATTGCTCAATTAGTTTTGAGTCTTTCAATATTGGTGGTGCTGCACGAGTTAGGGCACTTTATTCCTGCCAAACTTTTTAAAACAAGGGTAGAAAAATTCTATCTCTTTTTCGATCCATGGTTTTCGTTAGTAAAGAAAAAAATAGGCGAAACAGAATACGGCATTGGTTGGCTTCCATTGGGAGGTTATGTAAAAATTGCCGGAATGATAGACGAAAGCATGGATAAAGAACAAATGAAGCAAGAGCCTCAGCCGTGGGAGTTTCGCAGTAAACCGGCATGGCAGCGCTTAATTATTATGCTCGGAGGCGTAACCGTAAATATTATTTTGGCCTTTCTTATTTATGCAATGCTGTTGTTTGCCAATGGCGAGCAATACTTGGCAGTAGAAGATGCCAAATATGGTATTGTTGCCGACTCGCTGGCTCAGCAAATGGGTTTGCGCAATGGCGATAAAATTATTGGGTACGATCACGATAAAAAGTTTGAAACATTTACTTCGGTTGTAGGAACCATTTTGCTAGAAAATGCACTTAGCTTACGAGTAGATAGAAACGGAGAGGTATTAGATATTCCTATACCACGCAGCCTCACAAAAGCTTTGGTAGAAAAGAAAGGCGAAGGTTTTATCAGCATGGCATTTCCGGCAGAAGTAGGTGCCGTGCAACCCGGCTCACCAATTCAAAAAGCCGGAGCAAAAGAAGGTGATGCCATTATTGCTATCAACGGTTCTCCGGTTCGGTTCTTTGATGAATTGCGCATAGGTTTGCGCCAACTCAAAGGGCAAACAGTTCCACTCACCTTGCTAAGAGGTGCAGATACAGTTGCTACCCAAGTAACTGTAAGCGAAGCCGGAACCATTGGCTTTGCTGCGAAATCATTAGATAATTACTTTAAGCTCAGTACTAAAAATTACACGCTTTTTCAAGCCATTCCAGCAGGCATTAAAAAAACAGGCACCACACTTTCTAATTATCTAAAGCAATTTCGTTTAATTTTTGATTCCGATGTAAAAGGATATAAGCAAGTGGGCAGCTTTATTACCATTACACAATTGTTTCCAAAATCGTGGGATTGGACTGCATTTTGGAATCTTACGGCTTTCCTTTCTATAATGCTGGCAGTATTAAACGTATTGCCAATTCCGGCATTAGATGGCGGACATGCGTTGTTTACCATTATTGAAATTATTACAGGGAAAAAGCCCAGCGAAAAATTCTTGGAATATGCACAAATGGTAGGTATGATATTATTGCTTACACTCATGGTGTTTGCATTGGGCAACGATATTTTTAGGAATTTCCTCAAATAAAATTCAATACAGTGAGTTTCACCATAGCAATAATAGGTCGCCCGAACGTAGGCAAAAGCACCTTGTTTAACCGCCTTATAGGCGAAAAAAAATCTATTACCGATGATGTGAGCGGAGTAACCCGCGATCGCATTTATGGTGAAGCAGATTGGGGTGGCAAACTTTTTAATGTAATAGACACCGGAGGCTTTGTGCCACGAAGCGAAGATGTGTTTGAAAAGCACATACGCGAGCAAGTACTTATTGCCATAGAAGAAGCCTCGCTGCTTTTATTTGTGGTAGATGTAACTTGCGGCATTACCGATTTAGACGATGAATTTGCCGATTTGCTCAGACGCTCGCCTAAGCCGGTATTTTTAGTGGTAAATAAGGTAGATAATGCCGAACGCCAATACGATGCCACAGAGTTTTATAGTTTAGGAATAGACAATGTGTTTATGCTATCTTCAATAAGTGGTAGCGGCACCGGAGAATTGTTGGATGCTATTGTAGAAAAAATTCCTGCAGAGGTAGAAGAAAGGGAGGAAGAAAAGATACCGCGCGTTTGCATTATTGGGCAACCTAATGTGGGTAAAAGCTCAATTATAAATGCACTTTTAGGCGAAGAGCGCAATGTGGTAACACCAATTGCCGGAACTACGCGCGATAGTGTTCACGCACGGTACAGTAAGTTTGGAAAAGAGCTATTGCTAATAGATACCGCAGGTATAAGGCGCAAAGCAAAGGTTCAGGAAAATTTAGAGTTTTATAGTGTTATTAGAGCCATAAAGGCATTAGACGAGTCGGATATTGCCATTTTGGTTATAGATGCTTTAGAAGGCATTACACAGCAAGATTTGGCTATTTTTCGTATAGCAGTTAAAAAAAGGCGCGGTATAATTATAGCACTTAATAAATGGGATGCGGTAGAACAAAAAGAGAGCAATACCATGAAACACTACGAAGATGCCATAAAAGCAAAATTGGCTCCCTTTAACGATTTACCCATAGTATTTACCTCAGCATTGGAGAAGCAGCGAATTTTTAAATTGATAGAAACGGTAGAAAAGGTGTATGAGAACATGCAAAGGCGTATTTCTACCTCGCAGCTAAATGAAATCATGATGCCCGCTATCCAACGCTATCCACCACCACCCACCAGCGGTAAATTGGTGTCAATAAAATATATTACACAGCTGCCAACTGCCGCACCAATGTTCGCTTTTTTCAGTAACCACCCAAAGTATATTCGCGAGCACTATCGCAGCTATTTAGAGAACCAATTGCGCGAAAAATTCGACTTCACCGGAGTGCCTGTGCATATAGTGTTTAGAGAGAAGTAAAATAAATTTGAGCAAAATTTGGAAAAATCAATTATTCATCATTTATCTTTGCACGTCTTTTTTAATTAAAAACTTCAAAAATTAAAAGCAAAATGAAAAAAGTATTTTTCGCTTTCGTTGCAGTTGCTACTATCGCATTAGTATCTTGCAACAACCAACCAGCTGCTGAAGAAGCAACTACAACTGAAACTACAACAACTGAAACTGCTGCTCCAGCTGCAGAAGCCGCTCCAGCTACTGAAGCTGCTCCGGTTGCTACAGATTCAGCTGCTGCTGCTGCCGCTGCTGCCGCTGCTCCAGCTGCTGACGCTGCTGCTGCTCCAGCTGCTGCAACTAAGTAATTAGTTTTTAAGTTGTAAAACTTAATAAAGAACCTCGCCTTTGGCGGGGTTTTTTGTTTTTACCCATCTTAGCTGGTTGCGTATAGCAAATAACTCATAGGTGAAATGCATGTAGAGCGCAACTTCTGCTTGCCGATAAAAAAAGAATTGAGTAGAACAGGTCGTATATTTTCATTTCTCAAAAATTCATGTAGGTTTGCACCTTGATTTTTATTAAAACAACAAAGTTCAAGCAATGGCAAATATTGAAGAGCGCGTAAAAAAGATAATCGTTGATAAATTAGGTGTAGAAGAAAGTCAAGTAACACCTGAGGCAAGTTTCACCAACGATTTAGGTGCCGATTCATTAGATACTGTTGAGCTCATTATGGAGTTTGAAAAGGAATTTAATATTGGTATTCCCGATGAGCAAGCAGAGAATATAACTACTGTTGGTCAGGCTATTGAATACCTTAAGAAAACAATAGCAGCTTAATTCCATTATTTTATAGCAAATGCACCTGAGGCGAGTAGTCATAACAGGCATAGGTGCCATTACACCTATTGGTAATACTGCTCCTGAGTATTGGAGTAGTTTAATCAATGGTAAAAGCGGTGGTGCTCCTATCACCCGTTTTGATACTGCTAAGTTTAAAACCCGTTTTGCGTGCGAGGTAAAGAGTTTCGATCCGCTTAATTTCTTTGAGAAGAAAGATGTTAAGCGTTTTGATCGTTATGCTCAGTTTGCAATGGTAGCAGCCGCAGAAGCTGTGGCAGATGCAGGCATTGCAGATGAAAAACTGAACAAAGAACGCATAGGTGTAATTTGGGCTTCGGGAATTGGAGGTTTAGAAGTTTTTGAAGAAGAAATGCTGCAGTTTGCATTAAGCGAAGGCATTCCTCGTTTTAACCCCTTCTTTATTCCCAAAATGATTGCCGATATTGCTGCGGGGCAAATTTCTATGAAATATGGCTTTAAGGGGCCTAATTATGCACCTGTGGCAGCTTGTGCATCATCTACCATTTCGTTGGCAAATGCTTTTGACTTAGTAAGATTTGGCAAGGCCGATATTATTATTGCCGGAGGTTCCGAAGCCGCCATTACGCGAGGAGGCGTAGGCGGATTCAACAGTATGAAGGCAATGAGTGAAAGAAACGATAGCCCGGAAACGGCTTCGCGCCCTTATGATAAAGATCGCGATGGCTTTGTAATGGGTGAAGGTGGCGGTGGATTGGTATTAGAAGCATTAGAGCACGCCTTGGCGCGAGGCGCTAAAATTTATGGAGAAGTTGCAGGCAGTGGTTTAAGTGCCGATGCATATCATCTTACAGCTCCGCATCCGGAAGGCGAAGGGGCAGCAAGAGTAATGCAGCAGGCATTAGCAGATGCAGGTATGCAGCCGGGCGATATAGATTATGTAAATACGCATGGTACCTCTACTCCTTTGGGCGACAACGCAGAGTTGATTGCTATTAAAAAAGTTTTTGGAGAAGAGGCGTATCGCTTAAACATAAGTGCTACCAAGTCTATGACAGGGCATTTACTGGGAGGAGCAGGCGCTATTGAAGCGATTGCTTCGGTACTTACTGTAAAGCACGATATAATTCCGCCTACGATCAATCATTTTACAGACGATCCCGAAATAGACGCACAATTAAATCTTACCTTTAATACTGCTCAAAAAAGAGTGGTGCGTGCCGCATTGAGTAATACTTTCGGTTTTGGAGGGCACAATGCTGCGGTGCTTATTAAAAAGTATGAGTAGTTTCTCACTTTTCTAATAGTGAAAACCTTATTTCATCTAACAATGCTTTCAGTTTTCTTTTCAAATTTTTCCCTTCTAATTCTAGCAATATAGAAGAAGAAAAGTTGGGGTTTAAACTCCATTTCAGCACTCTTTTATGAAAAGGTAAGGAAGTGTAAGGGAATTTGTGCAGCTGTAAATTAGGTTTTAGTTTTGGGTAAATATTCTGCTCATAGTCGTTTTTGGTAAAGCGATATACAGTAGGTTCTAATGGTGGCATCACTTCTAAACCTAGATGCACCGTTAGGTGAAGTTTATCGGTAATAAGCGGTTTGGAGGCAAAGGCAATAAGGTTGTGAATAAAGGCTACGCTGGTGTAGCCTGTGCCAATACACACATTGCTGAAGATAAACTTTGGAATTAAATCTCTATGAAAGATAAAACAATCGTATCCCGGATGCAATTTGCCCATTTGGGCTAAAGCAAGGGGAAGTTCGTTGGAGCTTTGCCATTTATTGGCAATTCTTCTTCTATTGATGGTAATGGCATCATAGCCTTGCTGCACCAATACTGCTGCTGCTTCGTAGAAGTGTGGTGTAATGGTAATATCGGTATTAGTATAAATTAAGTAAGTGGCTTTGCTATGGTGGTATGCTGCCAATAGAATATCGGCAATAAGTGGAAATTTTTTGGCGTTTGGCAAGTGGGCCACATCGCGAATAGAGCGTTGTAAATTAGGAAGTTTGGTAAAGGACGGTGGAACCGCCTTTTCGTCTTCTTCGTATTGTATGCTCAGTAACTCAACTTGTGCTTTTGCTTCGGCAAATTGCCTGGCACGGCACATACTTTCAAACGTAAGCGGTTGTGCATAATGCAGTTCGCTGGTTGTTGGAGCGGCAACGGGATTTACAATATGAGCAAATGTAAGCAAGCGGAAATTTTAGATGCAAACTTATTGTTTTACTACTTTTCCGGTAAAGCGTATTTTGTTATCTATTTCTAACTTATAGAGTAACACTCCGGGAGCTATACTGGGGCTAGATAGTTTGTATTGATAAACTCCTTTTGCAAGTTCAATACGTGCTACGGTGCTGCCAATTATATTGCTTACTACAATTGCTGCTTGCGTGAAATTTTGGGGTAATCCATCTACGGCAAAGAATGTTTCGCTGGTGAATGGATTGGGATAAACGCGCACATTTGGTTTCCACGTTTTTAGCGTTTGAATAGAAGTGGTATTGGTGTCGTAATTGCAGGTGCCGTTGTTTACATTAGCTCCGGGTAAGTAGTTGGTGGCTGCGGTATCGGTGCAACCGTATATTTTTTTTACACAGCCTCCGGTGTCTAAATTGGCACTTGGGTTATAGTTTAGAGAGCCGGTATCGGTACAGCCATAGATAAACTCATGTGCTAAAGCTCTAAATCCATTCAATTTACCATATCCATAAGCGGGATTGTCGCTTGCGGTGGTAAAGCTATCGCGTTTGGCGGTGAGTGTAATAGCTTGTTTAATTTCGTCCCAGCGTGCGGTAGGGTGTTTTTCTAAGTAGAGTGCCACAAATCCTGCCACCAAAGGTGAAGCCATAGATGTGCCGCCATTGCGCATGTGTTTTTTTCCTAAGCCTACTTTTAGTCTATTGGCAGGCGTTGCCAAGTATTGAGGTATAAGGTTTAAATCTCCGGTTGTAATAGTGGTGCTGCCTGTGGCGCTTATGTCTGGTTTAAGTCGTTCGTCTCTGGTGGGTCCAAAACTTGAATCATAGAACCGCTCGCCAACTTTGCTCTTTCCACCATCGGTGCCATCGCGGCCAATAGAATCGGCATCTAAATAAATTGCACGGTTGGTATAGTTGGCAACTGTAATTACTTTATTGCTGCATTGCCAACTCGAAACAATTGTTTTAAGCGAATCGGGATAGCGGTAATCGGTTTTAGTAATGAGGTTGGGTAGTACGGCAATAGGGTCGGAGCTGCCCACTAAAGCTGCACTTGCCCATATTTCGCAGGTGCCGGTACCAAAAGTTTGCAACTTCCACCAAAGTGAGGTATCTACTGGAGTAATTAGGGCTTCAACGTGGTAGGCATCTTGTTGCATTTCTGCATACATTTCAACTTTGCCGAGTAGTTGAGTTCCGTTGTCGGTATATAAATTTCTAGAGAGTAATATGCCACCCTGCGTTGGGTTAAAATCGCGCATTACATTAAAGCGTCCGGTAGCAACAGTATCTACTAAATTTCCGGTTTTTGTACTTACAGCACCTATTAAAAATTCGGCTTGGTTAAATTGGGCTGTATCTGCCCAAAAATCGAAATACAAGCCCGGTACGCTTTTGTTGTATCTAAAATAAGTAGTGGCAGAATCGTTGTTAATAGTGTGGCGTATATGATATTTAATGTTTCCTGCATTACCGGCTGCGGCTACCACAGCACGTCCTTTTTTCTCGGAAATTAAATCGTCAATAATTTGAGAGGTTAAGTCTTTGCCATCGCGCGAACCATAGTAAGTGCCCACAGATGTATTGATAACACAGGGCTTTCCAAGTGCATCGGCCTTTTTAAAGATATAATCAACAGCATCGGCAACTCGTGCCAAAAAGTTATTGCCCGATACGGGAATGCGAACAGCAATAATATCGCTTTCGTAAGCTACGCCTCTATACCGCAGCGTATCGTAAGTTAAGCCACGTCCGTTGCCTGCGGCTATGCCGGCAACGCAAGTTCCGTGCGCATAATCTGACGCAGCCGGAGCGTGGGTGCAAGTTCCGTTGTTGATATCAATCCAATTCCATTCTTGCCCATAATTATAGGGTGCCGGAGTTACCGATGGCGTGGTAATAATTTGATCCCAAATAAAGCGGATTCGGGTGGTGCCATCGGGGTTTTTAAAATCGGGATGTTGCCAATAAATACCGCCATCTATAACGCCCACCACAACACCTTTGCCAGAATAAGCTTGCAGCAGAGGGCTGTAGCCGGCATGTGCACTGTCTATATTATTGTTGATGCGGGCTGTATCCATCATTTTAAAACCTTGTGCAGAAAAATTAGCTATGCGATACACAGCTTGTTCTTTCGAAAAATCAATAATTCTTGCGGTAGGAATTTCAACAGAATGGATATTCCCAATGCTGTATTTTAAGTAACCATCGTACCGCTGGCAGGCCGCTTCTATCTTTTCGGCATTGCCTTCTACCAATAAACCGAGGGTGGCCGCTTTTATTTTTCCACTTTTTAAAAGTGAGAGCGAACGCAGGTCTATCTTCGATTTTTCTTGTGCCAGCGCCATACAAAAAGCAAGACTAAACAAGAGCGTACATATCTTTTTCATACTTCCAATTGTTTTTTATGAAGGTATTATGAACAAAACGGTTGCAAACAAAGTTAGTTCATATATTTTCGCCTTCATTACAAAGTTTTAAAAATGGTATTTACTATAATTCAGGCTGTGCTATTTATTGCTGTAAGCGCTTTTGTTTTTACTAACGCTTTCAAAGCCTATAAGCGAATTTACAGAAACATCATGTTGGGGAAAAAAGAAGTAATAAACGATAACCCTCAACAGCGTATAAAAAATGTACTACTCATAGCTCTTGGGCAAAAGAAAATGTTTAAGAACGTTATTCCTGCTCTATTGCACTTGGTAATTTATGTTTCGTTTGTAATTACTCAAATAGAGTTAATCGAAATTTTAATAGATGGCGTTTCCGGGCAGCACCGCTTAATTTATCACGCAGTAGAAGAGACTGTTTTTAAAGATTTCTATGTGTTTGTAATCGGATTTATTGAAATACTATCGGTACTTACATTCGGTGTAACCATCGCATTTTTGTGGAGAAGGAATATTTTGAAATTACCACGCTTTAAAAAGCCTGAAATGAACGGCTGGCCTACCATTGATGCAAATAATATCTTGTATTTTGAATTAACGCTCATCACTTTTATTTTTATGATGAATATTGGTGATGGTGCTAAGTACTTTCTCAAAACCGGACATAGCTATGGTTTCGCTATCAGCAGTTTGTTTGTGCCGGCATTTGCATCACTACCCGAAGCGGTATTAACCGTAATAGAAAGAGTTGGCTGGTGGGGACACATCTTATTGGTATATTATTTATTACTTTATTTACCACGCTCTAAGCACTTACACATTTTGTTGGCCTTTCCTAATACATATTTCTCTAAGCTTACTCCCAAAGGCTATATGAACAATATGCCTGAGATTACCAAGGAGATAAAACTTATGATGAACCCCGATGCTGCTTTTGCTGCGCCTGCCGAAGAGCCTGCCGAGCCGGTTAAGTTTGGGGCAAAAGATGTGTTTGATTTGAGTTGGAAGAATTTGCTCGATGCCATGAGTTGTACCGAGTGCGGACGCTGTACGGCAGCATGTCCTGCCAACCAAACAGGAAAATTACTAAGCCCGCGTAAAATAATGATGAATACACGCGACCGCTTAGAAGAAGTGGCCAATGTAATAGATGCCAACAGTGGAGTATGGAAAGAAGATGGCAAATCGCTCATAGAAAACGGTTATATATCTGTAGAAGAATTACGCGCCTGCACCACATGCAATGCATGTGTAGAAGAGTGTCCTGTAACCATTAGTCCTTTAGATATAATTCTACAGCTGCGCAGAAACTTAATTATGGAAGAAAGTAATGCTCCGGCTGAGTGGACAGGCATGTTTGCCAATATGGAAAACAATGGTGCTCCTTGGCAATTCTCGCAGCAAGATCGCCTAAAATGGGCAAGCGAATCTTAATTGCGCTGTCTGCACATAAAGTAGAAAACAGCTTGCAATAGTATTCCGGCAAAGGCTACTGTTGTTTTAAGGAAAAAAGGAAGAAAAGTATGCTTACCGAACAGCTTAAAGAGAAATATGCAGCGCTTGAATTGCAACTGCATCCCGAGTGCAAAAAGATTTTAGCACAGTGGGAAGAAAAGAAAAAGCAATACAGCAACGAAACCTTTGCATTTAAAGTGCGCGACAAGGTGCTTCAACTGCCATTTACTTACAAGTCTTTAAGCGGAACAGCAATTCGCAAAGTGTACTTGCCTCGCTACAGCGATTGGGGCGATATTCTTAAATGGCAATTGCAAGAAAATGTGCCGGGTGAATTTCCATATACCGCAGGAGTATTTCCCCTAAAACGCGAAGGCGAAGATCCCACACGTATGTTTGCAGGCGAAGGCGGCCCCGAAAGAACCAATAAGCGTTTTCACTATGTGTCGCTTGGCCAGCCGGCCATTCGCCTATCAACAGCATTCGATAGCGTTACGCTTTATGGCGAAGACCCCGATCATCGCCCCGACATTTACGGAAAAATAGGCAACAGCGGGGTAAGCATTGCTACCGTAGATGATGCCAAAAAACTTTACAGCGGTTTCGATTTGTGCAATCCAAAAACCTCTGTGAGCATGACTATAAACGGTCCTGCACCAATTATACTTGCCTTTTTTATGAATGCCGCCATAGACCAAGAGTGCGAAAAGTACATGGCAGAAAACGGTATTGCAATGAAAGAGCATGTAAACCTGCCAGCATACAATGGCACACTGCCCGAAGGCAATACAGGCTTGGGTTTACAACTGCTTGGCTTAAGCGGCAGCGATGTGCTTCCGCCAGATGTATATCAAAGCCTAAAGGCAAAAGCATTAGCTGCTGTGCGCGGAACAGTACAGGCCGATATTTTAAAAGAAGACCAGGCGCAAAACACTTGCATTTTCAGTACTGAATTTTCTTTAAAACTAATGGGCGATGTGCAGGAGTATTTTATTCAAAACGATGTGCGTAATTTTTACTCCGTTTCTATTAGCGGCTACCATATTGCCGAAGCCGGAGCCAACCCAATTACGCAACTTGCATTTACCCTTGCCAATGGATTTACTTATGTAGAATACTACATCAGCCGCGGTATGAAGGTAGATGACTTTGCACCTAATCTTTCGTTTTTCTTTAGCAATGGCATGGATCCCGAATATGCCGTAATTGGCCGTGTGGCACGTAGAATTTGGGCAAAGGCAATGAAGCACAAATACAAAGCCAACGACCGTTCGCAAAAGTTGAAATATCACATTCAAACATCGGGTAGAAGTTTGCACGCACAAGAAATAGATTTTAATGATATACGCACCACCCTGCAAGCGTTGTATGCTATTTACGATAACTGTAATTCGCTACACACCAATGCGTATGACGAAGCTATTACTACTCCTACCGAAGAGAGTGTACGCAGGGCAATGGCTATTCAGTTGATAATAAATCGTGAATTAGGTACAGCAAAGAACGAAAACCCCAACCAAGGTTCGTTTTTAATAGAAGAACTAACAGATTTGGTAGAAGAAGCTGTGCTCTTAGAATTCAAGCGTATTACGGAGCGCGGTGGCGTATTAGGTGCTATGGAGCGCATGTATCAGCGCAATAAAATACAAGAAGAAAGTTTGTATTACGAGCATCAAAAGCACACAGGAGAGTTTCCGATTATTGGTGTAAATACTTTTCTTAGTAAAAAGGGCTCACCAACCATTATTCCACAAGAAGTAATTCGCTCTACTACCGAAGAAAAAGAATATCAAATAGCCGCCCTCAATGCTTTTAAAGCCCGCAATGCCGCTAAAAGTGCAGATGCACTGCAGCGTTTACAGCAAGTAGCCATTGCCAACGGAAATTTATTTGCCGAACTAATGGAAACGGTAAAGTATTGTAGCTTAGGGCAAATTACACATGCCTTGTTTGAGGTGGGTGGACAGTATAGAAGGAGTATGTAACTATGTGTTTGCCGCAAAGCGGCAAAAGTAAAGAACCTAACACAGCATGTTTTGGTCTTAGAAAAGAGATATTTTCAACCAATTTCTTTTCTGTAAGGTTTCATATTTCTCCTCTATTATTGTTGTTCAATAAATACAGTTGCTACATGGAGATATATAAAGTTTTCAGGTTCGAAGCGGCACATTTTCTGCCCAATGTTTCTGAAACACATAAGTGCAGAAATATGCACGGACATTCCTATAAATTTACCATTTACTTACAAGGTGAGGTAAATCCGCAAAGTGGGTGGCTTATAGATTTTCACGATATAAAAACAGCCGTAAAGCCACTGGTAGATGAGTTAGATCACCAAGTGCTGAATAATATAAACGGGCTTGAAAATCCCACAGCCGAAAACATCACTATATGGCTGTGGAATAAGATAAAACCACTATTGCCACAGTTGTCGAAAATTCATTTAAAGGAAACAGAAACTTCGGGTTGCATTTACGAAGGGAAATAGTGTAAGCATGTCGCTCCAATTGCCATACGATAATACTGCCGGCCCATTTAGTGGCGATAAAATTCTATGGCATTTAGAGGCGCTTGAAGCGCTAAAAAACGGAAAGGTTCCTGCTCCCATTTCGGTGGAGTTAGATCTTACCAATGTGTGTAATTTAGATTGCCCTTATTGCACCAATGCAAGCTACCGAAAAACCTGCGAAGAATTTCTTGCACCCGAAACGGCAGAAAAGGTAATTAGAGAATTGAGCGCCATGGGCGTAAAGTCTATTACATTCACGGGAGGTGGAGAACCAACCATGTATTTGCAGTTAGAAAAAATGCTGCGGTTGGCAAAATCGTTGGGATTAGATGTGGCACTTATTACAAATGGTCTTCGCACATTTTCTGCCGAAGCAATTTTAGAAACCTGCACATGGGTGCGCTTTTCGGTAGATGCTTTCGATAGAGAGTCTTATTTGCAATCTAAAAAAGTAGATGGATTTACTAAAGTATGTAGAAATATTGCTGCGCTTACCGAAGCCAAAAAGCAAAGCAATTCAAACTGCACTATCGGCATAGGCATACTTTCGGAATCTATTGGCTCTGGCATGTTTGCCAAAACCACAGAAATACTTAAGCCACTGGGTGTAGATTATATTCAGTTTCGCCCAATGACTTTTTTAAACAGCGATAAACGCAGCGAAGCACATGTGTTGCAGTGGAGCGAAGCCGACTATAAAAATGCAAAAGCAATGGAAACAGATTCTTTTAAAGTATTTATCTCCGCGGCTAAATATCAGAATCGAAATGGCAATCTCACAGAGCGGAAATACACCCACTGCACCGGAGTTTATTTTGCATGTGTAATTGGCGCCACTGGCGATGTGTGGATTTGTTGCCACATGCGTGGCAATAAAAAGTTCTCTCTTGGCAATATTCATGAGCGTTCTTTTACCGAAATATGGAACGATACCGAAACGCGCAATGCCATATATGCCCGCATCGGAAACTTCGAAGAATGTATGCCGCTGTGCAGGTTTCACGGGCAAAATACATTGCTTGCCAATATCAATTGGCAGCCGCAACACCAAAATTTTTTATGAACCCTAAGCCCCGCTCCAAAAGAATTTTATACATAGTTCAACATCGGCACAACCGTTCCGGAGGACAGCGTTTTAGGTGCGAACAATACATTCCGTACTTAAAAGATGCAGGCTTTGAATGCGAGTACGCGCCCATTTTAATAGATGAACAAGAAGATATAGATTTCTATAAAAACAAAAATTACTTCAAGAAGTTGATATTGTTTTTAAAAGGTGCGTATCGCAGGTGGCAAGATGTGCAAAGGGCAAAAAATTTTGATGTGATTTTTATTTATCGTGAAGCATTCATGACCGGCACTACACTTTTTGAGCGAATGCTTAAGCGAAGCGGAGCCAAAGTAGTGTTCGATTTCGATGACGCAATTTGGAATTTTGATGTGTCGGCAGGCAATAAAAATTTAGGTTGGTTAAAGCGCCCGCAAAAGGTAAACGAAATTATGGCAATGGCAGATTTAATACTTGCAGGCAGTAGCCATTTAGCAGCACACGCACAGCAATATAATAGCCGCGTTCAGGTAATTCCATCTACATTAGACATGGAAAAATATACTGTTGCATCCAAGTGCGAAAATAAGCAAGCGCCAATAGTAATTGGCTGGTGTGGCAGCATTACCACTTTAAAGCATTTTGAAATAATCCTTCCGGTTTATAGCAAATTGAAGCAAAAGTTTGGAAGCCGTATTGCATTTGCCTTATACGGTTTGCCCGGTTATATAAACGAAGCTCTTGAAATACGCAGTGTAGATTTTTCTCCCGAAACAGAAGTGCCGTTTATTTCCTCGTTTGATATTGGCGTAATGCCTCTGCCCGACAATGAATGGACACGCGGCAAATGCGGTATGAAGGGATTGCAATACATGTCGCTAGGTATTCCTGCGGTAATGCAAGCCGTGGGCGCTAATTGCGATATTATTACAGATGGAGAGAATGGCTATTTGGCAACCACCGAAGCAGAATGGATAGAAAAAATATCGTTGTTGATTGAAAAGCCCGAACTGCGACAGCAACTAGGCGCCAATGGAAGAAAAACCATAGAGGCGCATTACTCGGCACAAGCCATTAGGCACAAATATGTACAATTGTTTCAGGAGTTGGTTACATGCTAAACTAAGTATGTAATCCACCGTTGATGTTTATTACTTCGCCTGTAATGTAGCTCGATGCTTTTGATGCTAAGAATCCTACTACTTCTGCTACTTCTTCGGCCTCGCCAAAACGTTTCATAGGAATGATTTGTTGGTATTGAGCTTCGTTAATATCTTCGGTCATTTCTGTTTTTATGAAACCCGGAGCCACACAATTTACGGTAACGCCTCTACGAGCCACTTCTTGCGCCAATGCTTTGGTAGCGCCAATTACAGCCGCCTTCGATGCCGAATAATTTACCTGCCCTGCCATACCTTTTACACCCGAAAGTGAAACCACATTCACTATTCTTCCGAATTTTTTAAACATCATAGACGGCAGTACCAGTTTGGTGATATAAAAGAAGGAGTCGAGGTTGGTGTGTAACACTTCTTCCCAATCGCTATCAGGCATCATAAGCATAAGGTTGTCCTTCCTAATGCCGGCATTGTTTACTAAAATTTCGAGCGGTTTATCCTTGTTATTTTCTATCCATCCGCCTAAAACAGTTTGTATGGCATGTTTATCGGCCACATCAAATTTAAGCAGTTCGGCAGTGCCACCGGCTGCTTCTACTAGTGCGGCTGTTTTTTGTGCCTCGGCATCATTGCTTCGGTAGTTAATTACTACGTGGTTGCCCTGAGCTGCCAATTGAATGCTTACTGCGCGTCCTATACCTCTAGAGCCTCCTGTTACTAATGCAAATTTCATGTGTAAGGTGTTTTTTCTATTGCCGCAAATAAACAAAAATCAATATAGCCGACTAAGGTACATGCAAAATCGCATAAGCAATGCAATGGAAGATTCGGGTAGAGGCGAGCCGGAGAGTGTTAAAGTATGAACTCTTGGGTGTGGTTCATTTTGTGTGGAAATTTTTGGAAAATATAGCTAAAACAAAGGCCTGTAAGGAGTTTTAATGAATTGAGGTGCCTAAAGAACAACAAACGGATTTTCTTAAAAATTTGGATGTGTCGCAAAAACAAATAGTTTTGGCACTCCTTATTTAAAAAGTTTAATTTATTTAATAACCAAAACAAATACTGTCATGGCTCAGGCTAACGCAGCGCAACCAAAGAAATCGGGAAATTTTCCAATGGGTATTGTGGTAATTGTTACCGCATTAATTGTTTCAGAACTTATCTTCCACTTTGTGTTTGGAGATGTAAAACACTTCTTGGACGAAACGCGCCACGAACCTAAACCCGGAGATTATTTCGGGATTATCTACAAAGGTGGTTTCATAGTTCCTTTCTTAATGACAATGGCAATAACTGTACTTGCTTTTGGCGTAGAGCGTTTTATTACTATCAATAAAGCAAACGGAACCGGCTCATTGGAGGCGTTTTTGCAGAAAGTAAAACATAATTTAGCTACAAACAATATAAGCGCTGCAAAAGCAGAGTGCAATAAACAAAAAGGCTCTGTTGCCAATGTAGTATTGGCCGGCTTAAACAAGTACGAGGAAATGGAGAAAAATACTGACTTGGAAGAAGAGAAAAAAATTCTTGCAATCAGTAAAGAAGTAGAAGAAGCTACTGCATTAGAGTTGCCTTCTTTAGAGAAAAATCTTCCAATCTTAGCAACTATTGCATCGGTAGCTACACTCGTTGCGTTGTTAGGAACGGTAATTGGTATGATTAAAGCGTTCGCTGCTCTTGCTACATCAGGAACTCCGGATCCGGGCGCGTTGGCATCAGGTATTTCTGAGGCGTTGATCAATACCGCTATCGGTATCGGAACTTCTGCATTTGCTATCATTTTCTACAACATCTTTACCAGTATGATCGATAAGCTTACTTACGGTATTGATGAAATCGGTTTCTCGATAGCACAATCTTTTGCTTCAGGCAAACACGGTAAATAATTTTTTAAACCTAAAAAGCATTCAACGATGCCAAAGGTTAAAGTTCCTCGCAAGAGTACTATTGTAGATATGACCGCCATGTGCGATGTATCGTTTCTACTCCTTACTTTCTTTATCTTAACGGCAAAATTCCGTCCGGATCAAGCTGTGGTAATAGATATGCCTTCTTCTCGTTCAAACATTAAAGTAGAAGATGCCATTTTTGTTACGGTAGATAAAGATGGGAAAGCTTATTGGAGTACCAACAGCGGCTCCGTTCGCTACGAAGCAATCAACAATATGATTGAAAAGTATGGCGAAAAATATCCTAACTTGAAGAACCTTACAGAAGAGCAGAAAAAGCAATTTTCGCTCATGGACATGTTTGGTACGCCAATTGAGGACTTGCCGCGTGTACTTAGTTTAAGTGGAGTACAGTACAATGACTACAAAAAGAAACTGCCCGGTATTCCAACAGACTCTATTCACAACCAATTAGGCGATTGGATTATGGCTGCACGCTATGCCAATCCTAAGATGCGCATTGCCATAAAGGGTGATAAGTTCACCAATATAAAGGCAGTACAGCGGGTGATAGAAATTTTTAAAGAAAAAGAAGTATATCGTTTTAACTTAATCACCAACCTTTCAAAAGGAGGCGAAGAAGCAAAAGCGGAGGAATAAAAATTATTCAATAAAAAAGGAGAAGTTGCGTTATGGCTCAAATGGATACCGCAGATAGTGGCGGAAAAGACGGGAAAAAGCGGAGTAAGAAGATGTCCACAAGGGTGGACTTAACACCAATGGTGGACTTAGCGTTTTTGTTGATTTCGTTCTTTATGCTTACTACCACGCTCAACAAACCTCAGGCTATGGAACTAAACATGCCTAAAAAGGTAAATGAGCCCGAAGAACAAACCGATGTAGCAGATTGCCAAGTAATGAATATATTACTGGATACTTTAGATCAGGTTTGGTATTATGAAGGTCTTTCGGTAGCTGGCTTGCAAAAAACAACCTTTGCCGGAGATGGTGGTATTAGAAATGAGATTTTGAAAAAGCAAAAGGAATTAGCCAAGAGCGGTGCTTGTGTTTATCCGGCAGGCAATAAAAGAGCAGGGCAACCACGCGATTTTATTGTACTTATTAAAATGATGAAAGGTGCTCGCTACAACAATATGGTTGGAATCTTAGATGAAATGGATATTACCGGAACTAAAATTTATGCTATTCAAGAACCAGATCCAATTGAAGTGGAAGCGGTAGAGAATGGCGGGTCGGTAAAATCATTTGCTCAGGAATAAATTTGTGGAAATTAAACAGTGGTGCATCATAAAATAAACGCGTAACAAAAGCTATGCAAGCAACACAGAAAGATTATTTGAATTGGAGTTTTGACGACATCGTATTTGACGATAGAAATAAAGCATACGGTGCGTATGAACTCAGAAAAATACAACCAAAGAATTCCGGAGTGGGATTGCTTTTGGCTTTGATATTTTTCGTTGCTCTTATTGTAGCCAGCCAAGTAGATTGGTCTTTTTTAGGCTCAAAGGCAAATGAAGAAGAAACGGTAGAAACTGTGGTAACGCTCTCTGAGCCACCACCGTTAGATGAAAAAGCTCCACCGCCACCGCCACCACCGCCACCGCCACCGCCACAGCGCCCAACAGTGCGTTTTGTGGAGATGATTGTGAAAAAACAAGAGGAGGTGCGCCAGCAAGAAGAAGAGCCTGTGAAAATTGAGGATATCAAAGAAGCAGAGATTGCTACTAAAACACAGGAAGGTGATGCCAATGCTGAACCAACCATAAATGAACCTGTGGTGATAGACGCTCCGGTGGTAAAAGAGCCGGAAATTTTTACTATCGTAGAGCAGCAGCCGGAGTTTCCCGGAGGTGAGCAAGCACTCTACAAATATCTGCGCGATAACATCCAATATCCCAATATGGAGCGCGATAACGATATTCAAGGTAAGGTTATTGTAGCATTTGTAGTGTGGGACGATGGCAGTATTCGCCAAGTGGAAGTAAAGAAAGGTGTTAGCCCCGGATTAGATCGCGAAGCAAAGCGTGTAATAGAGGGTATGCCTAAATGGAAAGCTGGAAAACAACAGGGTAAGTCTGTACCTTGCCGCTATGTGGTTCCGGTAGTGTTTAGATTACAGTAATACACTCATAAATTAGTTACGTAAAGCCATCTCAGTTGAGGTGGCTTTTTTGTTGTTATCATATTCACATATTTTCGATATTGGCTAAATTGTATAAACATATTTTCACCCAAATTTTTTGAGTGAGGTATCTTTATTTGTTATTGAGCATATTAAGTGTGCCGGAGCTGAGCGCACAGGTGAAAATTAGTGGTTCGGTTATTGACAAAGCAGATAAGTCTGAACTTGCAGGAGTTGGAATTCTACTTCTTTCGGCAAAGGATTCTACTTTTATTAAAGGTACGGCTACCAATGAGCATGGTAAGTTTGAAATTACATCAGCTTCAGGCAAGTACTTACTTAAGTTTACTTTTTTAAGCTATAAAGCCAATGTAATACCATTGGAGATAAAAAAAGAAGATATAGTACTGCCCGTTGTTTCTTTAGCAGAAGATGTAAAAGAATTGAAAGGTGTGGTTATAGAGCAAACTGCAGTTCGTGCAACTCAAAAAGAAGATACAACTGAATTTAATTCTTCAGGATTTAAGACCAACCGTGATGCCTCTACGGAGGAACTAATTCAAAAAATGCCGGGCATTACAATAGAAAATGGCACGGTAAAAGCTAAAGGCGAAGAGGTAAAGAAGGTATTGGTAGATGGTAAACCTTTTTTTGGTTCGGATCCCAGCACAGCATTGAAAAATTTACCGGCAGAAGCCGTAGATAAAATACAGGTGTATGATCAAATGAGCGATCAGAGCCGTTTTACGGGCTTTAATGATGGAAACGACCAACGCACTATAAACATCGTAACCAAACCCAATATGAATAATGGTGTGTTTGGTAAAGTTTATGGCGGTTATGGCTACCTGAACGCACACCGCTACAATGCAGGTGCTAATGTGAATTGGTTTAATGGCAACCGCAGAGTGTCGGTACTTGCTATGAGCAACAATATTAATCAGCAAAATTTTTCAATAGATGATTTAATGGGGCTTTCAGGAAACAGTGGTGGTGGAGGTATGGGTAGAATGCGCATGATGGGCGGTGGGTCGCGCCCTCCAATGGGTGGAAATTCAACCATCAGTAATTTTATGGTGGGGCAGCAAAGCGGTATTTCTACTGCCCATGCCGTAGGTATCAATTACAGCGACCAATGGAGCAATAAAGTAAAAGTTACGGGGAGCTACTTCTTTAACTTAACGGATAACAGTAACAGCAGCGAAACCGATAGGCAGTATTTTTCAAGTGGCGAAACTTCTACTCGATATAAAGAAACTGCCAGTGCCACTACACGAAACATAAACCACCGTTTTAATTTTAAGTTTGAATATGCCATAGATTCAAACAATTCACTTTTTATTACACCTAAGTTGAGTGTGCAGCAGTATAACCAAAAGAGTACCACAGTAGGCGTAAATACACTTTTAAATGGTGGTGAAATAAGTTCGCTTTCGAGTAAATATACTTCGAGCAATTTGGGCTATAATGCTTCGCTTAATACATTGTTTCAGCATAAATTCTTAAAGAAAGGGCGAACCTTTTCAATAGATATAACCGGAGGTGTAAATAATAGTAATGGACAATCTTCGCTTCATTCCGAAAATGGATTTTCATTATTGCAAGATACGATGGAGTTGAATCAACAATCGGATAACGGAGTGCAAAATTACTCCGGCTCGGCAATAGTTTCTTATACGGAGCCAATTACAGAATTGAGCTTAATGCAGTTTAGTTATGCTCCATCTTATACATGGAGCAAGCGCGATAAGAATACATACGATAGCGATACGCTTACCGGTGATTATACACAGCGCAACTACCAACTTTCGAACTATTTTGAAAATGCATACATGACACAGAGGGCAGGCTTTGCCTATCGGCTGAGAAGTAAAAGTGATGCTATTAACTTTAGTGCAGGTGCCGATGTTCAATATGCACTTTTAACCGGAGCACAAACGTTTCCAACAGAAAGTAATGTGCGCAAATCCTTTAATAATGTATTGCCTAATGCTTCATTCAAATATAGCTTTAGTAAACAGGGAAGCATCCGTATAAATTACACAAGCTCTACCACACCGCCAAGTATTACGCAAATGCAGAGTGTAATAGATAACAGCAATCCGTTGTTTATTAGTATAGGTAATCCATTGTTGAAACAAGATTACAAACACAGTATCAATGTGCGATTCAATAATATTGATGCTGCTACCATGCGCATGTTTTTTGGATTTGTTTCCTTTACTTACACTCAAAATTATATTGGCAACTCTACCACCATTGCACTAAAAGATACAATGCTGCAAAATAATGTGTTGGTGAATGCAGGTGCGCAACTTACAAAGCCAATAAATCTTTCAAACAGTATTAACCTGCGTAGTTTTTTTGGATATGGTTTGCCAATAAAACCGATAAAGTGCAATATGAATTTTCATGCAGGAGTTACTTACAGCCGCACTCCAAGTCTCATCAATGGTGTCCAAAATTTATCTAACACCGTAAATGTGGCGGGTGGTTTAGTATTGGCAAGTAATATCAACGAGAATATAGATTTTACAATTCATTATATGGGCAATTACAATATAGTGAAGAACAGCCTAAATAAGCAGCAGAACAATAACTATTATTTCCATAATGCCGATGTGCGGTTTAATTGGAATTTTTGGAAAGGGTTTGTGTTTAATACCACTTTGAACAATACATTGTATGCGGGTGTGGCTCAAGGCTTTAATCAAAATTTCTTTTTGTGGAATGCATCATTGGCGTATAAGTTCTTGAAAGATCGCTCGCTGGAAGTAAAGGCAAGCGTATTTGATATTTTAGGGCAGAACAATAGTATTTCGCGCACTGTAAACGAAACGTATATGGAAGATGTGCGCACACAAGTATTGCAGCGTTATGTAATGCTTACAATTACTTACAATCTGCGCTATTTTAAGAAGGCTTCTTAATGGTATAACGCAGCAGTATTACTAAAGAATACTGCTGCGTTTTTGTGTTTATTTTTTAGTGGTAAGTCCAATACTTTGTGCGGTTTGCACAAGGCGTATAAACTCTGCGCGGTAGCCGTCTTCATCTTTTCCTTTCGCTTCTTTTGCCAATGCCAACACATGACTAAAATTGAAATTGCCACTGTGTTTAGATTGGCGTAGCAACATGCCAAAGGAGGCTACTGCTGCAGAAAATTTAAAGTTATCGGATGTATTTGCTAATGCAGTGCTGCCGCTGGTTACAGGTGTTTCTATCAGTTTGCTTGTGCTGCCTGTTGGTTCTTTATATCGAATTTTTACATTGAGCCATTCGCTGTGGTTGTTGGCTTGTGGTTCTTTTGTTTGTTGGTACTTCAGTTTGTCGGTGGTTGGCAGCGATGCCAATTCTTTTTCATCGGTAATAATTTCGTAGAGTGCCGTTACACCTGCTCCCGCACCAATTTCTCCTGCATCTTTGGTATCGTCATTAAAATCTCGGTCGGCAAGCAAGCGGTTTTCGTAGCCAATTAACCTATATCCTTTCACAAAGGCAGGATTAAACTCCACCTGTATTTTTACATCTTTTGCAATGGTGTGTAGGGTAGCTCCCATTTGTGTTACCAATACTTTATTGGCTTCTAGAATATTGTCTATGTAAGCGTAGTTTCCATTGCCCTTATCGGCAAGTTGTTCCATTTTGCTGTCTTTATAGTTGCCCATGCCATAGCCTAGTACAGATAAGAAAATATTGCTTTGGCGTTTTTCTTCAATAAGGCGTATAAGTTCTGCCTGGCTGGAAATGCCTACGTTGAAATCGCCATCGGTGCAAAGAATAACACGGTTGTTTCCATTCTTTAAAAAGTTTTCTTGAGCTACTTTATAGGCAAGTTGAATGCCGGCTGCACCTGCTGTGCTACCGCCTGCTTCTAGTTGTTCTATGGCATCAATAATTTTGTCTTTGTATTGGCAAGAGGTAGAAGGGAGAGCCAAGCCGCTTGCTCCGGCATACACTACTAAAGCAATATGGTCGCGTTCATTTAGTTCGTTTACCAACATGCGTAGCGATTGCTTTACCAAGCCTAAACGATTGGCTCCCCACATAGAGCCGCTTACATCAATAAGAAATACAAGATTCGATGGCGGTAAGTGTTGTTTTTCTATTTCCTTTCCACTAATGCCTATGTGCAATAATTTTCGTTGGGTATTCCAAGGGCAGTTGTTCATTTCGGTATAAACAGAAAATGGAACATTGCCTTTTGCTGCAGGATAATTGTAGGTGAAATAGTTCAACATTTCTTCTATGCGCACGGCATCTTTTGGCGGGAACTGCCCGTTGTTTAAACTTTGGCGAACTAGACTGTACGAAGCCACATCTACATCAATACTTAATGTAGAAAGTGGTTTTTCTGATACGCGCAAAAATTCATTTTCGGTAATGAGGTTGAACTCGTTGGTATTGTGTTCTGTGCCTTGTGTTTGGTCTTCTTCCGGCTCCATTATGTTGATATAAGTATTAGGCGCATAGGTGGTTTCTGCGGTTTTTGTACTTATGGATTTATAGCCGCCAAATGTTTGTGCTGCAGCATCGGCAATACGTTGTACACTACGTTTAAGCGATTCGCTTTTAGGCACGCTTGGTGCTGCTGCAACGGGAGTAGAAATTGGCGGTATGGTAAAATTGAGTTGTGCGGTAGCGGAGTCTGTTTTTAGTTCTACAGGAAGTTGGGTAGCGGATTTGTATCCTGCAATGCTGCATTGTATGTGGTATTTACCTGCCGTTAAGTTTTTAAGGGAGTAATTTCCATTGGCATCGGTGGTAGTTCTTTTTCCGGTGTGGTTATTGTTTTTGTCTGTAATGGCAATAGTGGCGCCTGCAATGTGTTGGCCGTTTTCATCGGCAACATTTCCGGAAATAACTCCTTTGCCAAAATTGTTTTGAAAGAGCGCTAATGCGCCCGCTGTGGTAAGTAGCAACACACAAAAAGTTGCTATGGTTGTGAACTTTTTCATGACGAACTATTTTTAGTATGTGATGGAATGATTGTAAGATGTGTGGTCTTTTAAATTCCATAACAGCCATTAAAAAATAGTGGGAAAGATGGTGCCTGATGCTGGTATAGAGGTGAGTTGTTTACACAAAAAAAGGTGAGCATTGTTGCCCACCTTTTTAATAGGTTGATAATAAGTATTGCGCTTAGAAGTATTGAATTACTGCGTCTCCGGTAGCAGTTCCATTTTTGTAGTTCCACTCTATTTTGTAGCCATAAGCACCGCAGCCGCTGTTTACTTTGTTGCCGTTTTTATCTACACCACAAGTGGCAGAAATTGTAAAGTTATCGGTAGTGCTTGTGTATTTTCCTTCTGTTGGACGCAGCCATCCGCAAGTGGTTCCGGATTTCCAAGGCGAAATCATTTCGGTGGTAAAACTTGTATTAAATCGAGTAGTACCCCACGAATCTATTACCTTGTTTCCATTGGTTGAATCTCCATTAACGGTAATGTCAATAGTGGTATAGTTAGAAAACTTTACAGTACTTAGGCGGGCAGTATTCCAAGATTCTGTTTGTCCGTTTTCAAAAGTAACCTGCATATTGTTGCTGCGTTCGCGAATGCGGGCAGTAAGCTCTCCTTTAAAGAGGTAGTCTAAATAATCAAAGCCATCTACATTGGTAAGGTATTTAACTCCGTTGAAGGTTAGATAGTGGTTGTTTAAGTTTATGAATGTTACTTTATAGTTGCTGTGTGTAACACGCAGTTTGGCTCCGGCATCGCTCCATTTGCTGCCTTCTATAAGTTCTATTTTTACTTCGCCACTTCTTTTACGCGGTGGATTGCCACAGGCGGTAGTGCCATCGAAGGTAACAATTACGGTAGGCGTAGAAGCATATTGTTGCGAGGTGTCAACCGTGCCGCCACAAATGCTAATGGCGTTAGGTACATCTGTTTTTCCAAATCCCCGCAAGTCTTTTAATAAGTTGTTTATTTCGATATTCAGGTTGTCGGATTCGGATTTGGTGTCGTTAATATCTTGGTTGTGCAGTTTGGCATCGGGGTCGGCAATAGTATTGCTGGTAGGTTTGGTGCAACTGTGTGTTACAATAGTGCTTATGGCTATAAGCGCTATCATGTAAATTTTGTTAGTCTTCATGCTTTGTTGTTTTGTTGTGCAAAATAGAATTTTAGCTCCGTAAATAGAAACTTCGGATAGTTTGTATTTGTGAGTATAACGAGTTAGTACTGTTTTTTAGTATTGAAGTTTAATAGAGCGCAAAGCTGTTTGCTTGTATTTTATTGCCTACAATTCACAATTTTTTTTGCAGGGTAGAGTATTGCATATAAATTGAAGCCGATAAAATTGCGCTTGGGAAAGTGTGTTTTCCATTCAAAATAAAGTATGCTTATGTATCGTGTTTCTCTGCTTGTATTCTGTTGGTGTTTTGCAATTGCCGCTTCGGCTCAAACGGAGCCTTTAAACAAAGGCGATAAAAAAGTTGCAGCATTAAAATATGGCAAGGCACTTAAAAGTTATCTGAAGGTGCTTAAAAAAAATCCGGTAGATAGTGTTCGTATTCAAGAACAAATAGCAGCGTGTTATACCGCATTAAACAATGTACCTTTAGCAGCACAGTGGTATAAAAGGGCGGTGCAAAATGGTTCCCCAAAGCCCGCAGTAAAATTAGCATTGGCTCAAGCGCTGCAAAAAAGTGGTAACTACGAAGATGCGCGACAGTATTTACTTCAATATAAAGTACAGCAGCCTTTAGATGGAGCAGCAGATAACTTGCTCAATGGATTAGATAATATAAAAGAGATGGCTCGCGATAGAGGTGCATACCAGATAGAAGCAGTTAGAACCAACACAAAAAAGAGTGAATTTGCAGGAGGTTTTTTGAATAGTACAGCAGCTTTGGTTGCCACCGGATGCAAATGTAATTTACCTACTGCCGATTGGAAAAGCCGCAGCTTTAATAAAGTTGGTATTGCTCGCGATTCGGCTTCATTAAAAGCATTGAAAGGTTTGAAGGTGAAAGGATATAAAGGCATCAATTCTGTAGCATTTGCTCCTGCGGCAGGCGAAATAATTTTTGCGGCTTCAAAGTTGGTAAATACCAGTGGCGGCAAGGTTATTCAGTTGCAACTCTTTAGCAGCCCTTATCCTTTAAAGGGCAAGAAAAGCATAGTGGAACTCCCTTTCAATAGCGATACTTTTTCTAATGCACATCCTGCTGTTTCGCACGATGGCAATACGCTGTATTTTACGAGCGATAGAGCGGGAGGTATTGGCGGCAGCGATATTTATGTTGCCAAAAAGGAGAATGGAAAGTGGACTGCGCCACAGAACTTGGGCAGCCAAATAAACACTTCTCAAAACGAAGCCTATCCGTTTATTGCAACCGATGGTTATTTGTATTTTTCTTCAAATGGACTTGGCGGCTTGGGTGGTTACGATGTTTACAAAACTATGCCGGAAGACAATCGTTGGTTGCAGCCCGAAGGTTTAAATGCTCCGGTAAACTCCACTTTCGATGATTTTGCATTTGTGATAGACAGTGCCAATAAAAAGGGGTTTTTCGCTTCTAACCGCAATGGCGGAAAAGGAGAAGACGATATGTATAAATTCAATTTCGACCCATCGAAACTCGACTACAAAATACTGTTGAAAGTACGCGAGGCGGGAACAAACAAAATGCTGCAAGATGCAAGTGCAAAGGGCAGTTGCAAAAGTACAGGCAGCAAATTGCAAGCAAACGATTTGGGCGAAATAAGAATGGTGTTGAAGAGTACCGAAAAGTGTAAAATTGAAGTGAGTGCCCCCGGCTATAAAGCATATACAAAAGATGTGAGCCGCAACCATGCAGGCGTAATTACTGTTGAGTTATTGCCCGATGTGGTATCGTTGCAAATTGCCATAAAAGAGAAAGAAACCGGATTGCCTATGCGCGATGTTTCCGTATCGCTTAAAGATGCGCAAGGCAAGGTGGTAACTTTTGTAACCGACAGTTCCGGCATATTTAATACGCCCATAAGTGCAGGCGAATACACGGTGTTTTCAAGCGATTACCAAGTACTTAGCGATAACATCAATACCACAGGAACAACAGATGGTGTGTTTAAAAAGGAATATCAGCTTTCTAAAAAAGATTTCACTGTAAGCGTACCGCTATTAGCCAATTGTTTTTCCTCACCCGTAACTATTACCGATGTAAAAACAGGTGTTGCTACTGTGGTAAAGCCGGATTTGAGCGGAGCAGTTCGTTTAGAGTTACACCTCAATAATAAGTACGTGATAGATCATAATTTGCGAAAGGATACCATTTCTACCATTGGGCTATTCCCGGGCGATGAAATAGAAGGCCCGTGCAAATTTAAAGTAGGACAAAAGTGGATTGTAAGCAATGTGTTTTACGATTTAAATAAAACCACTATCCGCCCCGATGCTGCACAGCAATTAGATAATTTGGTGCGTATAATGGAAGAACATCCATCGCTGCAAATAGAATTGGCGGCACACACAGATTGCCGCGGCTCGGCAAAATTCAATGATGTGCTATCGCTTAGCCGTGCCAAGGCGGCCATTGATTATATTGTAGGAAAGGGCATTAAGTTAAAACGTCTCGTAGCCGCAGGCTTTGGAGAGCGCAAGCCTGTAAACAACTGCAAATGCGAGCCGGGCAATAATTCCGGCTGTACCGAAGAGCAGCATCAAGCCAACCGAAGAACGGAGGTGAAAGTGTTGAAATACTAATGCACTTTTGTTGAAATTTTTTTCGTTAAAGTGTTGCGCTAAAACGATTTTTGAACCGTAGATGAGTTTAATTTCTCTTTTCGACTCTGTGGTGGAAAATAAGCCGGTTCCCAAGCCGGCTGAATGTGTACACATTCAACACAAGCAATTTGAGTTAGAAGTAAGTGGCTCTAAAGTACCCGTACGCATTTGCTTTGAGGCGCGATACAACAATCGAGTAACGGTAAATAAAAACGGCATTTTAATTAGAATATGCAAGCACGCATCGGCAGAAGAGCAGAAGAAACATATACAAAACTTCCTTACTTGGGCAAAAGGGAAATTAGGCGAAAAGCCCGAACTGCTCGATTATTTGCCACAGCGCCAATACATGGATGGCGAAGCGCTCAAAGTGGGCGAACATGTTTTTATTGTACATATTATTTACAATAAACTGCATAAAAGCACTGCCCGTATTCACGATAATCACATTTTGCTGTCGTTGGCAACCGGCCTCACCAAAGAGGCGGAACAAAGTACTGCCAGCTACTTGGTGAGTAAGTGTTTGGCTAAGTATTTTCAGCCAATTGTAAGCGAACGACTGCACGAATTGAACCAAAAGTATTTTGCTAAAAAAATAACGGCAGTAAAGTTAAAGTACAATACCAGCAACTGGGGAAGCTGTAGCAGTCAAGGCAATATAAATATTTCGGTGCGCTTAATGTTTGCCCCGCAAGATGTAATAGATTATGTAATTGTGCACGAATTGGCACATTTGGTTCATCATAACCATTCTAATAAGTTTTGGAGTTTGGTAGAAGCTGTAATGCCCAACTATCGCGAAAAGGAAAGGCATTTAGAGGAAAATAATTTCAGATATTATCTGTAAAACATTGCCGGAACTTAGTATAGCAAGTTTAATTTGTAAAAATATTTCTGAGAATTGAATACCCATCGGGCAACTGCGCGGCTTGGGAATGCAAATTTTAGTTTAATGAAATAAGATGGGTAAAAACAAAAAATCCCGCCCGAAGGCAGGATTTTATTGGCGGAGAGAGAGGGATTCGAACCCCCGGAAGGCTCATCACCTTCGACTGTTTTCAAGACAGTTGCATTCAACCGCTCTGCCATCTCTCCGTGGGCAAAAATAGAAAAGCATATCACAATGCAAAATGGAAATGCAAAACTTCTACCCGAATTATTTTCAGAAAGCCATAGTTTCTTTTAATTTCGCCCCGCTTTTTTAAAAAAGGTAACCTTGTTTTATGGCAAATCTTAAAGAAGTTCGTAATAGAATTGGTAGCGTAAAAACCACACAGCAAATTACTAAGGCAATGAAATTAGTAGCTGCAAGTAAGTTGAAACGCGCGCAAGACCGCATTACACAAATGCGTCCATACTCTCAAAAACTTAATAGCATTCTAAGCAATTTGATGGAAAGCTTAGAAGGTAAGGATGTAGCATTGGCGTTAAATAAAGTACGCGAGCCTAAAAATGTGTTGGTGGTTTTGGTAACTTCCGACAAAGGTTTGTGTGGTGGATTCAATTCCAATTTAATTAAAACTACACGCAATTTGCTTGCTACTACTTATGCAACACAAGTAGAAGCAGGTAATGTAACCCTACTGCCAATAGGCAAAAAGGGTTACGACTATTTTAAAAGATACGATAAGTTGAAATTTAACACCAACCATATCTCATTATTTAGCGGTTTAAATTTTTCGGCATCGCAAGAGGTAAGTGCCGGATTAACCAAAGCGTTTTTAAACGAAGAATACGATGTAATTGAGTTGGTGTATGCTCAGTTTGTAAATGCAGCTACTCAAAAATTTGAAGTAGAAAGATTTTTACCGGTAGCTACTTTAAAGGCAGAAAATGTAAAAGGAAGCAGCAAAAAGAACGATTATATTTTTGAACCTGATCAGCAACAACTGTTAGAAGAATTAGCTCCCAAAATATTGAATACGCAGTTTTTTAAAGCATTGTTAGATACCAATGCTTCGGAGAATGGTTCGCGCATGGTGGCAATGGATTCTGCTACCAATAATGCACAGGAAATGATTCGTAATTTAAGCATTCTATACAACCGCGAACGCCAAGCTGCCATTACCAAAGAAATTTTGGAAATTGTGGGAGGTGCAGCTGCGTTAGAAGCAAAGTAATTGCCATGCAGTAAAACATTACTGCACAACACACTTCACTAAAATGGAAAACTTGCACCAGCATATCGAGTCGCTCATTTTCAGCTCCGAAACAGCCGTGAGCAGAGAAGATATTTCGGTATGTATTCAAAAGCTTACCAACGAGGTGGTAGATGAACAAATTATAGATCAAATACTGCAAGATATTACCGAAAAATACCAGCCGGATTATTACTCGTTTGAACTGCGTGTAATTGGTGGAGGCTATCAGTTTTTTACCAAGCCGGAATATCACAAAACCGTAAGTATCTTAATTGGGCAAAAAGAAAAGAAAAAGCTATCGACCGCAGCTTTAGAAACACTTGCCATTATTGCCTATCGCGGTCCAGTTACTAAGAGTGAATGCGAACAAATACGCGGTGTAAATTGCGATTATTCGGTGCAAAAGTTATTGGAAAAAGAATTAGTTGAAATTGCCGGAAGAGTAGAAGATGCGCCCGGCAAACCGGTGTTGTACAGAGTTACATCGTTGTTTTTGGATTATTTTGGTATAAACTCTACTGCCGAACTTCCTAAGTTGAAAGACGTGCTGCCCGATGAGCAAAACGCCATTGGTGAAGCCAAAGATTTACAAGAGGGCGAAGCGTAGTAACCGCTAGCCAGCCCAATTTTCTCTGTCTAAACTTCTAAATTGAATTGCCTCTGCAATATGCTCCGGCAAAATTGCATCGGAGGCTGCAAGGTCGGCAATGGTGCGTGCTACCTTTAAGATACGGTCGTAAGCACGGGCGCTCAGCTGCAAGCGCTGCATGGCTTTGCTAAGCAGTGCGCGGCTTACATCGCTTATGCTGCAAATTTCTTGAACAGTTTGCGCCTCCATTTGTGCATTGCAGTAAATGTTTTTGCCTTCAAACCTTTTACTCTGAATTTGGCGTGCTAGCAATACTCTTTCGCGAATAGAAGTGCTATCATCTGTTTTTCTGCCTCCGGAAAGTTCGCTGAACGAAACAGGAGTTACCTCTACATGTAAGTCAATTCTATCTAAGAGCGGCCCCGAAATTTTATTTAAGTATTTTTGTACAATGCCGGGAGCGCACACACACTCTTTTTCCGGATGGTTGTAATAGCCGCACGGGCAAGGATTCATAGAGGCAATGAGCATAAAACTGGCAGGATATGTTACCGAAAAGCGCGAACGCGAAATGGTAACTCTTCTATCTTCCATTGGCTGGCGCATTACTTCTAAAACTGTACGTTTAAATTCCGGCAATTCATCTAAAAATAACACGCCATTGTGGGCTAAAGAAATTTCACCCGGTTGTGGATTGCTGCCACCACCTACCAATGCTACATCGCTCACGGTGTGGTGTGGCGATCGAAAAGGGCGCTGGTAAATAAGTCCCGTATTTTTAGAAAGCCTGCCGGCAACAGAGTGAATTTTGGTGGTTTCTAAAGCCTCATTTAAAGTAAGCGGAGGCAAAATGGTGGGTAAGCGCTTTGCCAGCATAGTTTTTCCGGCACCGGGAGGACCAATTAAAATAACATTGTGGCCGCCTGCTGCCGCAATTTCCATGGCACGTTTTATGTTTTCTTGTCCTTTTACATCGGCAAAATCGTATTCGCTTTTTTGTTGGTTGTCGGTAAATTCTGCACGGGTATCAATTTGAGTTGGAGTAATGCTTTTTTCGCCACGCAAAAAGGCAACTACATCGGTTATGTTTTCTGCGCCCAGTACTTCAAGATTATTTACTATGGCGGCTTCGCGAGCATTTTGTTTTGGAAGAATAAAGCCTTGGTAGCCTTCTTTTCGAGCTTGAATGGCTATTGGCAAAGCACCTTTAATAGGTAGTAGGCTGCCATCTAAACTCAATTCACCCATAATGATGTACTTGTTCAAGTTGGCTTCGGGTACTTGTTCGTTCGAAGCTAAAATGCCAATGGCCATCGGAAGATCGTAAGCAGAGCCTTCTTTGCGCACATCTGCGGGAGCAAGGTTTATTACAATTTTTGTGCGCGGCATATTGAAGCCGTTATGTTTTATGGCAGTTTCAATGCGGTGCCAAGATTCTTTTACGGCATTATCGGGCAAGCCAACCATAAAGTAGGCAATTTGCCCTGTGCCGCCACTGCTTACTTCTATGGTTATTGTAGCGGCATCTACGCCATATACTGCGCTGCCATAAGTTTTTACGAGCATAGGGATTTTTGTTTCAGTATTTCAAACCTATTAAAAATAGATGAGCAGGCACAAAAAAATGGCTTGAATGAAAGTAAACAATAGGGTTGAAATGAGTTCTTAATGAGATTGCAGGCTTCTTGTTTAATGAAAGTTGTGTAGGTTTGGCTAAAATTATGCCGATGAAAAAACTGCTACTTTCAATTGCAATATTTTTTTGTGCGCAACTAATGGTTGCACAAACCACCATAAACGGCTCGTTTGTATTTGAAGGCATTACCCGCACCTATTCATTTTATGTGCCGGCTACTTACACGCAGGGTCAAGCCGTACCTTTAATTCTAAATTTGCACGGCTATACTTCCAACGGTTTTCAACAAAGTATTTATTCCAATTTTAAACCAATTGCCGATACGGCAGGTTTCATTATCGCTCATCCTGATGGTACTATTCATCCAATTTCGGGTCAGCGCTTTTGGAGTTTCGATTTATTGGGTGCCACTAATGTAAACGATATCGGTTTCTTGGAGGCGTTAATAGATACCATAGCTGCACATTATACTATTAACCCAAATAGAATTTATAGCACAGGCATGTCGAATGGTGCTTATATGAGTTATGTTTTGGCTTGTAGGAGCAATCGTTTTGCTGCGGTTGGGTCGGTTACAGGCTCCATGTCTAATGCCATGTATGGCACTTGCAATCCGGCACGCGCTATTCCAGTAATGGAAATACACGGCACCAGCGATTTGGTAGTACCTTATGCCGGAGATAGTCTTTTTAAAGGAATTGAGGATGTGGTGAAGTTTTGGGCTGCCAAAAATGGTTGCGATTCCACACCTTCTATTACTTCTGTAGCCAATACCAGCATTGCCGATAATGCTACTGCAGAGCATTATGTGTATGGCAATGGCATAAATGGAAAATCGGTAGAGCTGTTTAAAGTAATTGGTGGAGGCCATACATGGCCGGGTAGTAACATACCGCTTCCCAGCAATGGCAATACGTGTTTAGATTTTAGTGCCAGCAAGGAACTGTGGAGGTTCTTTAGCCAATATACATTGAGCAGTGTTGCTGCAGTGGAAGCGCCAACAGTTGCCGATATAAAGATGTATCCCAATCCAACCACAGGTATAGTGCATTTTGCAACTAATAACATGCCAATTACAAGCGTGGAAATTACCGATATGCAAGGCAAGTTGGTGGCAACACAAAGAATGCCTTTGGTAAGCGAAATGAATCTCGATTTTTTACCCTCCGGACTTTATGTTGCCAAAATAACGGGCAAAAATTTCTGTATAACCAAAAAATTAAACATCCGCTAAGAGCCTGAATTTGCTTGTTTTGGATATAAAAAGGCATTAGTTTTCTTAACTTTTTAAATAAGTTGCTGTGCTATTAGTAGAAATAAATATAAAATTTTACTTTCGCGCTCCCTTTCAATAGGGAAATGCGGGCGTGGTGAAATTGGTAGACATACTTGACTTAGGATCAAGCGCTTCACGGCATGGGGGTTCGAGTCCCTCCGCCCGCACCAAATACCCAATATAATTGGGGCTAAATAATTAAGAATCATGAACGTTTATCAGGAAAAAGTTGGCGACCTACAGTCTAAAATCGTTATAGACCTAAAAAAAGAAGACTACGAGCCACAGATAAAATCCTCCATCAATAAATTAGGAAAGCAGGTGTCTTTAAAAGGTTTCAGACCCGGAATGGCTCCAATTTCGTTGGTAAAAAAAATGTATGGAAACAGTGTGTTGTTTGAAGAGCTTAATAAAATACTTTCCGACAACGTAAATAAATTCTTAGAAGAGAATAAAATTGAAATCTTAGCACAGCCGCTGCCTGCTGCCAACCAACAGGTAAATTGGGATATTAACGATTTAAAAGATATTAATTTTGCATTTGAAATTGGCCATGCTCCAGCTTTTGATTTAAGCTATTTAGATGGCGCACCAGCCTTTACCAAATATAGAATTGCTGCCGAAGAAAAAATGATAAACGATGAATTAGATCGTTTACGCAAGCGCCATGCCAGCTATGAGTATCCGGAATTGGTTGGCGACAACGATATTGTAGCATTAGAGTACGAAGAATTGAACGAAGATGGCAGTCTTAAAGAAGGCGGCTACCGCACATCTTCTTCTACCTTATTGGAAATTGTGAAGCCGGAGTTTAGAAGTGCTATCGCAAATCTTAAAAAACAAGACGCTACTACAATAAATGTTTTAGAGGTGTTTGATCGCGATAAAGAGGGCGTGGCTAAGTTTATTTTAAACTTAAAAAGCGCTGAAGAATTAGATGCTCTAAATCCGAATTTTAAAATTACATTGGTAAATATCACACGCAGCATCCCTGCCGAGTTAAACGAAGCATTTTTTACCAAGGCGTTTGGAGCCAACGGCCCTAAAACCGAAGAAGAGGCAAGAACGTTTATTGCCAGCGATTTAGAAGCGTATTTTGATGGCAGAACCGATGTGTTTTTGGTGAACGATATTTACCGTGCCATGATGCAGCACATAGAGTTTCCGCTGCCCGATGCGTTCTTGAAGCGCTGGATTGCCACCACCAACGATAAACCTATTACCCAAGAGCAAATAGAAACAGACTACCCAACTTTTTCTAAACAATTGCGTTGGGATTTAATTACTTCACGTATTGCCAAAGAGCAAAATTTTGAAGTAAAAGAAGAAGAATTGCTCGATAAAGTAAGGCAAGAAACACTTCAACAATTAACCCAATACGGATTAACCGGAATGGGTTACGATTGGATAGAAGGCTTTGTTCAACGCCAAATGAAAGATAAAGAATACGTGCGCAAAGCACACGACCAAGTGCTTGATGGTAAAGTAATTGCTTTCATTAAATCTAAGGTGAGTTTAGCAGAGCAACCCATTACGTTAGATGAGTTTAACGCAATGGTTCAGAAAGAAAATGCTGCAGTTGCTTAATTGGTATAAGCACCGTTTTGTTTCTATCTTGTTTTTTGTAAAATCCCGCAATATATACTTGCCTATGGTTTGCACCTTGTTAGTGCAAGCGTTTAATCTTTTTTAAAAAGCACTTGTGCAAAATTTTAGAAGGTATGCTTTATCAACTTTCTTACTTATTTCGCAGGCAGAAACCATAGCGGTATAGCAGTAGAAATACGTTGGTTATAGAAAAATTGTAGCAGAGAATAAACATGTCGGCACCGTTACCAAAAATTGCTTTTCACACATTGGGTTGCAAGTTGAATTTTGCAGAAACAGCAGCTATTGCCAGAACGGTAGAAGCCGAAGGATTTGCCAAAACAGAGTTTCACGAGCCGGCAGATTTTTATGTAATAAACACGTGCTCCGTAACCGAAAGTGCCGATAAAGAAATGCGCCAAATTGTAAAGCGCGCACTCAAAGCAAATGCCGATGCCAAAGTGGTGATTATTGGCTGCTATGCACAGTTAAAGCCTGAAGAAATAGCTTCTATTCCGGGTGTGAGCATGGTGCTGGGCGCTAAAGAAAAATTTAAACTGCACGAACATATTCGCCAACTCGAATGGCAAACCGAAACTATAGTAGAAGCCAGCGATATAGAAGCGGTTCAGTTTTTTTCGCCAGCGTGGAGCCAAGGTGAACGCACCAGAACCTTTTTAAAGGTACAAGACGGCTGCGATTATTTTTGTTCTTTTTGTACCATACCTTTGGCACGTGGCGCCAGCCGCAGTGCCAATATTGCCGAAACGGTTGCCAACGCACAAAAAGCCGCAGCCACCGGAGTACAAGAAATAGTGCTAACGGGCGTAAATATTGGCGACTTTGGTAAAATGCCCGATGGTTCTTCGCGTACCGAAGAAACATTCCTGCAACTTATTCAGGAATTGGAAGAAAAAGTAGATGTGCCGCGTTTTCGCATTTCTTCTATAGAACCCAATTTGCTTACCGATGATATTATTCGGTTTGTAGCAGGTTCAAAAAAATTTATGCCGCATTTTCATATTCCATTGCAGAGCGGCAGCAATAGAATTTTAAAATTTATGCGCAGAAAATATCTGCGTGAACTATACGAAAGCCGTGTGCAAACTATTAAACAGCTTATGCCACACTGCTGTATTGGCGTAGATGTAATTGTAGGCTTTCCTGGCGAAACCGATGAGGCATTTTTAGAAACCTATAACTTTTTAAATGCTTTAGATGTAAGCTATTTTCACGTATTTACCTATTCTGAAAGAACCAATACCAAGGCTGCTAACATGGAAGAAACTGTGCCGTTGGCAGTTCGCAAAGAGCGCAATAAAAGATTGCGTATTTTAAGCGAGAAAAAGCGATATGCATTTTACAGTGCTTTTCATAACACTGTGCGTGCGGTACTTTGGGAAGCAGAAAACCACGATGGCAGAATGAACGGCTTTACCGACAATTACATTAAAGTGGAAACCAATTTTGAAGCCAATCTTTCTAACACTATTACGCCCTTTAAGCTGCAAACCATGGAGACTAAGAGCGAGGTAGAAGCTCTGTAAGCACTTTTGCGTAGCTTATTTTAACTAAAAAGTACATCTTTTTTGGGGAGCAAGGCACTATGTTTTGTACAGAAAAATTTATGTACGTTTGTATTCAACCTGATACGCAAAAAACATTTTGTTCACGAAACAAACTATATGAAACTTCTGCAAGTTGAAAGAGTTAGCAACATTACTCCGGAAGAGTTTAAAGAAGAATTTCAAAAGAAAAATAAGCCTTGTGTTTTTACCGATTTTACCAAAGATTGGAAAGCCTTAGAAAAGTGGAATTACAACCTTTTTCACGATAAATACGGGCACTTGGAAGTGCCGGTTTTCTCCAGTAATTATTCCAAGCCGGGCAAAGGCTACATGACCAACGACAGTACCATGCGCTTTGCCGAATTTTTGGAAAATATTAAATCAGGTCCTACCGATTACAGGCTGTTTCTTTTCGATATTTTTGAACACGCTCCGGAGCTTAAAAACGATTTCTTTTTTCCTAAGTATCAAAACTTTTGGATAAAAGTGCCATTCATGTTTTTTGGTGGCGAGAGTGCCGAAGTAACTATGCACTACGATATAGATTGTGCCAATGTATTTCTTACACAGTTCATAGGCAGCAAGCGTATTATTCTTTTTCCTCCGGAGGAGTCGGAAAAAATTTACCACCATCCGTTTACAGTAAAGAGTTTAATAGACCCCAAAAATCCTGACTACGATAAGTTTCCGGCATTGAAAAATGTAACCGGTTACGAAACCGTGCTGCAACATGGCGAAACCATATTTATGCCTTCGTGTTATTGGCATTATATGTACTACATGGATTTTAGTTTCGGTATGGCGCTGCGTTCTCAAAATTCACCGCTTACAGCTGCCAAAGGCAGTTTTAACCTTGCCACGCATTTTGTGGTAGATAAGGGTTTAAACCGCTTAATGGGGCAAACATGGCATGCGTGGAAAGAGCGCAAAGCTTACGAAAATGCCAAGCCTTTTGAGGTGTAAAATCAATGAACACCTTTAATACCAAAAGCATTTTTACTGTTGCAGAAAACACCTTTGAGCAAACTGCTTTAGATGTTTTTAGATTTCAATTTGAACACCAAAGCATTTACAGAACATTTTGTGAAGGGCTGAAACGCCATCCCAATAATGTTTCTACGCTTGCCGATATTCCTTTTCTGCCTATCAGTTTTTTTAAAACGCACGAAATAATTACCAATGGCGCAAGTGCCGAAGTAGTGTTTGAGAGCAGCGGCACCACAGGCGCTGCTATATCTAAACATTTAGTTGCCGATTCAACGGTGTATGAAGAAAGTTTTATGCGCACCTTTCGTAGGTTTTATGGCGCACCCGAAAACTATTGCATATTGGCATTGCTACCCTCGTATTTGGAGCGCCAAAATTCATCGTTGGTATTTATGGCAGAGCGTTTAATGCGCGCCAGCAACCATCCCGAAAATGGTTTCTTTATGAGTGATTTTGAAAATTTGGCAGCGCGCTTGGCAGCGTTGGAATTTAAGCAGCAAAAAGTGCTGTTGCTGGGCGTAACGTATGCATTGCTTGATTTTGCAGCCTTGTATCCCATGCAGCTCAACCATACCATTGTGATGGAAACCGGAGGTATGAAAGGAAGAAAAAGCGAAATGCTGCGTACCGAAGTGCATGAAGTATTGAAGCAAGCATTTGCCTTGCAAAGCATTCATTCGGAATATGGAATGACGGAATTGCTCTCGCAGGCATATTCTTATGGCAATGGTATTTTTGAATGTACTCCGTGGATGAAAGTGTTGGTGCGCGATGTGTATAATCCATTGAGTGTAACAGCCTTGCCCCGCACCGGAGCTTTAAATGTGATAGATTTGGCGAATGTTTACGCCTGCTCGTTTATTGCCACCGAAGATTTGGGAACTATTTTGCCCAACAATTGTTTTGAAGTAGCAGGAAGAATAGATAATAGCGATATACGCGGTTGCAGTTTAATGTATGCAAACTAATATGCTGAAACACACTTACCTTGTTGAACTATTCAGGAGCGATAAACTGTTGTTTGTATTGGTGATATTGTTTATTGCCGGGCAAGTTTTCTTTACATGGAAAGGTGTAGAAACATTTCCGTTTTTAAATTATGGTATGTATTCCGGCAAGGCTGGCAATGCCGATACAGTTGAGGTAATAGCGCTTAGAATAGATAATAAACCAGCTTGTATTACCTGCCTTTCGGATGTACAGGGGGCAATGGTGCAGGGTTCGTTTACTTGGTATAATGCAATGGTGCAACACGGTTATTCGGATTCTACACAGAAGGTATTCGATAAGCGTTTTGCCCAACGCTTATCGCCAGAAAACTATCGCTTATTGGCATCGCGAATTTTAAATGATTCAACCCAAATTAAGCGTTTTCCGGCATGGTTGTTTCAATACATAGCCGATATGCGGTTAATTGAAAATCCTGTAATGGAGGCGCATATTGTTACTGCAAAGTATAATCCCAATTTTTTATTGGATACCGTTCAAAGTAAAGTGGTAATAGATGGAGCAGCAGGATTCTAATACGGTTTTCGAGAAAAAGAAGAGCTACTTTTTTACGGGAGTACTTTTGGTTATTTGCTACTTCTTTTACAACAATGTATTGCTGTCGCAATTAAGCCGCCCGTTGGCACCACCGCTGGTTTTTCCATCTATAGACAATGCGTATTGGGCGCTGCTGGGCAGTGGTGTTTACAAGTTTGTAGTAGAGCATGGATTGCTTACGGTGTTGTTTGATATTGCACTGTTGGCAATGCCGCTGCTTATTGTTTTTTTACCTACGAGGCAGTGGTTGTTTATACTTTTTTTGCTGTTGGCAGTGTTCTACTTTTTGGCACAGAATATTATTGCGGGTCATCATTTTCACAGCTTTGTGGGTGTGGTTTTTTTATCGCTGCCTTTTTGTTTTGGTGCTAAGCGATTTGAGCATTTGTGGCGTGCCATGCGCTATTATACTTTGTTTGTTTTTGTTTCGGCAGCCTTATGGAAAATTGCACGCGGCAATATTTTTGAAACATACCAAATGGTGTATATCCTAAAAGCTCAACACGCACAGTTTTTATACGAGCAGCCAACATCTATTCATGCCATGCTGCTCCGTTGGTTGATGGCGCACAGTGGCTTTTGCACGGTGCTGCTTTTTAGTGCAGTGGCAATACAACTGTTTTTTTTAGTTGGCTTTTTTACACGTAAAGCCGATCTGGTTTTATTGGGTTTAATGGTGTTGTTTGTAATAGTGAATTATGCGGTAATGCGCATAGTGTCGTTTGAGTTGCTGGTGTTGGGTTTAACCTTATTGCCCAGTGAGTTTTGGGAGGCAAATCTCAATACTGCAACACCGTATGAGTAAGTTGCTATGCCATTAAATCGTGTAAGGTGGTATCTTTTTCAAACACAGCTTTAGCATACGTGCATATAGGCACCACTTTTATGTTGTTTGCTCTGGCATAAGCAGCTATTTCGAGTACCAGTACTTTCCCGAATCCTTTTCCACCAAAGGCTTTTTCTACAATGGTGTGGTCTATGGATATTTTGTTTTCGCCTAATTTGGTATAGGTTATTTCTCCGGCAAATTGCTCGTTTTCATACAATGCAAAGCGCCCTTGCGCTTCTTGTTGTTCGTGTACTATTTTCATGTGTAGTTGTTTACTTTTTTAAAACTTAAATGCTTTGAATCCCAAAGCTAATCTGTGCAGATTTTTTTGCTCCAAGAAGTGGTGTTACTCTTCTAAGTAACCGAATTTACCTGTGTTGAAATCGTTGAATGCCTGCATTAGCTCTTGGCGCGTATTCATTACAAATGGGCCGTGGGCTGCAATTGGTTCGTTGATTGGTTCGCCACTTAGCACTAATACTATAGAATCGGTTTCTGCCTGAATGGTAAATACTTCGCCATCGTTTGCCATGAGCACAAAATTATCTGTAGGTGCTTTTTCGGTATTGTTTACTGTAATGCTTCCTTCAATTACGAGTAAAGCGGTGTTGTAATTTTGGGGAAAACTGAAATCGGCTATTGCTCCACTTTGCAGTTTGGCGTTCAACATGTGGAGTGGAGTAAAGGTAGAGGCACTGCCATTTACACCTTTGTATGCGCCTGCAATTACCTCAATTTCGCCTTTGCCATTTTCGAGTTGAAAACGGTTTATAGTGGCATTTTCGATGGCTTGGTATTTAGGCGCACTCATTTTGTATTTGGCCGGCAGGTTTACCCAAAGTTGCACCATTTGAAATTCGCCTCCTTGTTTGCTCCATTCTTTTTCGTGAAACTCTTTGTGCAGCACTCCACTTGCTGCTGTCATCCATTGCACATCGCCTTCGCCAATAATTCCTCCGCCACCGCTGCTATCGTGATGCTCTACTTTACCTTTGTAGGCAATGGTAACGGTTTCGAACCCGCGATGTGGATGCACACCTACGCCTCTTGGTGTTTGGCTTGGTTCAAAATAATATTTGGAGTTGTAATCCATTAAGATAATAGGATCCATACGCTGCATATCTAAGCGGTAAGCGCTTGGTATAAAATTGTGAACCCTAAACCCATCTCCAACAAAATGAGGCTCTTTGGGACTCATTACTAGTTCAACATGTTTTGTTTCCATATTTTTTAGTTTATGGTGCAAAGTTGAAGGTAAAAACTGAGCAAAACCTTAACCTATGGTAAGAAAACTATTGTTTGTTTTTTGCAGATAATTCGCGCCTTACCCTACTTAAACTTTCGGGTGTAATGCCTAGGTAGGAGGCTATAAAAATTTGTGGCACACGAAGCACCAAATCGGGATAAACAGTAATGAAATCGAGGTAGCGCTCTTGGGCAGAAGCGCTTTGTAATTGTGTAATTCTTTTTTGTAAACTCCTGATATGGTTGTGTAACAACTTGTGGTTAAACTCCAAAAATGAAGGATTGGATTTAGCAAGCTGAAGGATAACGGTTTCTTCTAGCAGAAACACTTTGGTGTTTTCCAATGCCTGAATAAAATATACGGAAGGTTGATTGAAAAATACGCTTCCGCGGTCGCTCATCCACCAGTTTTCGGGGGCAAATTGAATGATGTGTTCTTTTCCTTTTTCATCAGTAAAAAATTGGCGTAGCAATCCACTTTCAACAAAAAATGTATGGTGGCATTTTTCTCCTTGTCTTAATAAGAATTCGCCTTTGTAAACTTGCTTAATGCGGCAGTGTAATAGTAGTTGATTGGTTACCTCTTTATCGGCATCGGTATTAGATGTTAAGTAAGTTGTAAGCCGAAAATGGTTCATGGTTTGGTGTGTAAAAGTTAGGCTGCCATAAAACAGTTTCCAATATACTTAGTTATCTGTTTTGTAATGTAATTTCGCGTATTCTTCTACCATTTATCATTGCTACAATAAAGCTCTGTTTATAGCGAGGTTTAAATACGCGTAGCCAGAGCTGCATTACTTCATCGAGATTGAAAGAGCCTTTAGAGTAGTATCTGAAAATGCCATCTTCTTCTGCAATTGAAAAGCCCTTAAGGTGGTCGTAATAATTAGTGTCTAACGGAATTAGTTTCTTCATGGCATAAAACTGTATGCAGTAGAAAGTGTCAATTTCTTCTTTGTTTAAAGGGCGTTTGGCAAGTACCGGAGCTTCGGTTTTTTGCATAAACTCAGGTTTGAAAATGCTGAGTTTATTATTGAGCGAAGCATTGATGAGGCGCACGGTTTCATCTACATTGTTTACTACATGGTCAGAAACATTGTATTGAATTTCATCGCTGTGTGTACCTAATGCTTTGCGTATTTCGAAGGCGCTGTTGGCAGCTCTGCGTTGCTCTATGTAAGGAATGTTTTTAAATACATCGCCATTTTGCACCGCAGCAGATGGCAATGCAAACAAATTAGATTTTCCTTTTACAGAAGTAGTGTCGTAGTAATTCCAAATGGGAATAAAGCCATAATCTCCTAAAGAAACTTTGCCTGTAAAATTGTTTTTCTTTAGTTCCATATCTAAAATAATACCATTGCAATTGCGCAGGTCGTTGCTACCCGATATTAAATTGCCCAGTGAGTAAACTGCTAAGCCTGTTTGCGGTTGAGCGTGGTAATAGTATTCTATAAATTCCATTGGTTGCACGGTGTTGGGATGTGTGCCTACCACCAGGCCAACACCTTGTTCGAAGCACCAGCGAGCTAAATTTTGTTGGGAGTACGAAGGAATATCTTGCATGTTGCTACCCCAATCGAAGTATGTAATAATAAAATCGGCATTCTGCATTCTGGCAGCGCGAATGTCGCGTTCAATGTTGTTTTTGTCGGCAGTGTTAATTACAATATCGTTTGAAACGGCAGAGCGGTTGGCTAAGATAGCGTAGTTTAATATGGCAATCCTAAAACCTTTTCTATATACAATGAGCGGGCAGTTGCCGTTGCGTTGTACATTTCCCGTGAATGCTCCGGTAGAAACAATGTCCATAGAGCCTAAAATTTGCTGTGTGCGTTGCAGCATACTTTTATCTATGTTGGCAGCATTGGAATTGGCGTACACTAAGGTATTGATGCCGCTATATTTTAATGCTAGTGCTAGCTCATCGGGCGAAGAATAGGGCGAAGCCACATCTCCGGCAAATGATGTTTTTAGATTGGCAATGGTAATATCGCCTAAGTTTAAAATGGGTTGAACAAAGCGCAGTTCATTGGTGAACTCGTATTGGCGCTCGGTATGATTATAGTTGTTTTTAATCTGCTGCTCGCTTTGGTAAATATTGCCTGCAAGCATTAAATGTAGCGTTCTAAAAGAATCTAATTGCTCAAATTCTGCGGCTTCATCGCGCTCAATAAGGCGCGGTACTATCTTTTGTGCGTTTGAGAAAAATGCAGAAAACAATAAGGTAAAAAAAACAAAGTGTCTTACAGTAATAACCAATTTCATGAATGAGTAAACAATTAAACGGAGGTAAGAATACTCAAAAGTAAGGAAGGTATGTGTATTTATATACTTGGCTGGTAGATTACTGTATTACAATTCGCTTTACAATTCGTTGTTTTTCTACTTCAATAAATAAAAAATACGGGCCGGAAGGCAGATTGATTTCAATAGCGTTTTTAAATCCCGATAGTTGTTTTTTTACAAGGGAGTTGCCCATGATGTTTAGCAATTCTGCAGTGTATTCTTTTTCGCAGTTGGTTTCTATAAGTAAGGGTGTGCCTTTGTGTAGCAATGTTGGAAATGTGGTGAACGAAATAATTTCTCCGCTGCTGTTTTGGATAGAAGTAAAAGAGGTGTCGCCATATAGCCGCAATGCTCTTTTAAAGCAAGGTATTATGCTGTCTTTATCTATGCTTCCCGATTGGAACATAGAGAAATCAATAGCCCAATCCCAATAGAACCAAGAGATATTATGCTGTAAAATCTTGGTTCCCACATATTCTATCCAATTACATTTACTCTGTGCATCGGAAAAGTGGCTTACTCCAAATTCGCCTAAAAAAATAGGTTTGTTGTAAGTGTTTTTCCATTGCACTATATGTTGCCAACTAAGTGCCAATGCGGGTTCGTACACATTTCCGGTACTTGGATAAGTAAGCCCTGCGGGGTAAAAGGGCGTGTTCCACGAAAATCCTTGATGCGTAAAGTTGATGGGGTCGTATAGATGCCATGTGTAAATTAAGTTGCTATCGGCAAGTGGAGCGTAACTTTCGTATGCCAATCCCCAACTGCCAAAACTTGGAGACACAATAATGCTGTGTGCCGTTGTGTGCTGGCGAATAGAGTCTATGGCTACCGTTAAGAGCAAGCTTAGGCTATCGTTGTCTAATGCGCCATTAGAAGGGATGCCGGGTTCGTTTAGCAGTTCAAAAGTAAAGCGGTTGGGATCTAGGTATTGGTAGCGTTTGGCAACCACACTCCATAAGTGTGCAAAGCGCTGTTGTTGTGTTCGCCAATTGTTGTTGGTAATTTGCCAACCGTGATGGTTGTCTATAATGAGCATCATATCCAATTCGTTGCACCACGCAATTAAGGTATCTATTCGGCTAAAAAGGGCATGGTTTTGATCTACGTTATATGGAGCTATGGTGTCGGTAATTTTTGCAAATTGAATGGGAAGCCTTAGTGATTGAATGCCGGCTTCTTTCATTTTTTGGAGGTGCCATTTGGTGTAGCGAGTAGTGCTGGGCCAAGTATTATCCCAGGTTGCTTCTAACCAATTGCTTAGGTTTTGTCCCTTGCCAAATGCGTTGCACCTGTTTTGTGCATTGCTTTGTGCATGTGTGTATGTATGAGCAAGTAAAAGAACTAAAAGAAAAAACAGGGAGTAGCAGCTCTTTATAGTGTATTGCATACGTGTATGAGTTTAATGTAAATCCAAATAAAAAAGAGGCTGTGAATAGCAGCCTCTTTTTTATTTAATATCAATCTTCTAATTTGCGGTTAGTGCGTTCCAGTACTTCATCAATCATGCCATATTCTTTGGCTTCGCGGGCGCGCATCCAATAATCGCGGTCGCTGTCTTCTTGTACTTTTTCTAATGGTTGGCCGCTGTGGTTAGAAATAATTTCATATAACTCATCTTTTATTTTTCTGATTTCGTTGATAGAAATTTGAATGTCGCTGGCTTTGCCACCAATACCGCCAAGCGGCTGGTGAATCATTACTCTGGCATGTGGCAATGCAGTGCGTTTTCCTTTTTTTCCGGCACATAAAATTACGGCAGCCATAGATGCGGCTACTCCGGTGCAAATAGTTGCCACATCCATATTTACGTATTGCATAGTATCGTAAATTCCTAAGCCGCTATATACTTCGCCACCGGGTGAGTTGATGTAGATTTGAACATCGCTGCGTGCATCGCTGCTTTCTAAAAATAGGAGTTGCGCTTGTATAATGCTGGCAATATAATCGTCAACCGCTGTGCCAAGAAAAATAATTCTATCCATCATTAAACGGCTAAATACATCTACTTCGCGAAAAGGCATCGGGCGCTCTTCAATTACAGTTCTGGTAAGATTGGTAACCGGATGCAGCGATTCAATTTTATGAATGTATTGCTCTACTCCAAGCCTGTTTATGCCATGGTGTTTTACGGCATAGTTGGCAAAATCTTTAGCTTCTTTAATATTCATTTTATACTTTTTTTCTGCTTACAAAATCAATGTTGCATAAGACGTTTCACAATTCCAAATATTTCGTCATTAAAAACATTATGGTACAGGCTATGATGTTTTTTTTCGGTTTTTGGTAGTGCTGCTTTTTATGTTGTTTATGAACTTGGTTTCGGTTTGGGCAATAAATTCAACAATGGCTTTTTTTTCGTGATCGTTGTATTGTTGCATCAGTTCTTTTCCCATTTTTAAAATATTGGCGCCTAAAAGAATGGCTTGCACATCATTTTTGTCGTAGGTTTTAGTATTAGCTTTCATGCGTGTGGCTACATCTTCTAAAATGCCGATTGTTTTTTCAAGCATTTTGGTATCGGTAATAATTAAAAAGAGGTTGCAGAGTTCATCAATAAATTGCTGTATTTTTTTTTGTGGTAGGTCTGCTATACATTGTAGCAGTTGGGCTTCGGTAACGGGTGCTGTTAGGTTTTGTTTTAGGGCGGTTTGTAATAGCAGCTCTTCGAAGTTTCGGGCAGCGGTGTGGGTGTGCAGTGTTTCTATACCTGCTTTTATGGCTTTGGGAAACAGGATGCCAAAACGAAAAATTGCTGCGGTTAAATTGCCCAGTATGCCCCAAATTTTGGCGGGATCGTTTACGTAACTTTCTAAACGAGCAAAAGCGGCATCTAGCTCTTGGCGCTTATTTATATCGGGGTATAAATTTTGAAGAAAGAAATTACGCAGTTCATCGGCTTTTTCTTGCGTGAAAAAATCGGGTAAATTTTTGTTGTCTTTAATTTGGCTGAATTGATAGCGCGCGTGAATAGTTTCGCGATAGCGCTCGATAAGGCTGAGTTTTAGTTTTTGGCTCATATTTTCAAACGTACATAAAGTTTTGTTTTGAAATTAAACTTCATGTTTTATTTATGTATCTGAACGAAAAAAAATATTCATGAAAAAATTTATTTTGATACTAATGGCTGTGATTACAGTTGGGTTTTGTTTTGCGCAAGTTACGGTGGGCGATGTTAAACTGCCTTCTACATTTAAAGCAGGTGATGCTGTGCTAAAATTTAACGGTGGCGGCATAAGGAAGAAACTGTTTATAGATGTGTATGTGGCAGGATTGTATGTAAAGGCAACTTCAAAAGATGGCGGTGCTATTGCTAAGGCAAACGAACCGCAGAATATGCGTATTGTTATTACTTCTGGCTTAGTTACTTCCGAAAAATTTATTGAATCTACTAAAGAAGGTTTCCAAAAATCTACTTCAGGAAATATAAAACCAATTCAAGATAAAGTTGATAGATTTTTAAAGTTGTTTTTAAAAGAAGCAATAACCAAAGGGGATGTTTATGATCTTACATTTTTGCCTATGGAAGGTGTAAAAGTGTTTAAGAATAATAAGTTGATAGACGTAATTCCCGGTTTAGATTTTAAAACTGCTTTATATGGTATTTGGTTGGGTTCTAATCCTGCCGATGCTAAATTGAAGACCGGACTTTTAGGTTCTTAAATTACGCCTTTGCCTCTTCTTCGTGTGGAAGTGTGCCACCCCATGAGTGACCGCGGTCTGTAAGGTTTTGAAATAAATCTTCCTGCAATAATTTTTCCTGCATCTCTATTTGATGTTTGGCACTGAGGGCATATTGCTGCAAATTGTAGCGATCTAATTGTAGTTTGCGCATAGATTTTTCATCGTAGCGAATAAAGTTTTGTCCTTGCCGAGTGGCGGTGTAAGCTCTAAATCCTAAGAACTTTAGGGCATCTACCGCAAGGTGTACCGAGGTGTAGAGTGTTTCGCGATAAATATCGGTTACGCCCACATCCATTAACTCATAAGCATCGAAGCGGTTTTTGGCTCGTGCCAAAATATGCAAGTGAGGAAAATGTTTTTTTACGTTTTTGATAAGTTGGGCATTGGCCGCTGGCGAGTCTATTGCGGCAATAAGTATTTTGGCATTTTCGGCACCGGCTGCGGCAATAAGATCTATCCTGGTGGCATCGCCATAATATACTTTAAATCCCATTTTTCGCAGTAAATCTACTCGGTCTGAATCGAAATCGAGGATGGTAGCTTCAATGCCATTGGCTCTTAAAAATCTGCCGATGGTGCTGCCAAAATGCCCAAAGCCGGCAATGATTACATCGTGTTTTTCTTCAATTGTGTCGGTTGATTTATCGGGTTCTTTTTCTTGAGTGCCTAAGTAAGGGTCTATGTATTTTTCGTTTATGATAAGTAGAATAGGTGAAAGAGTCATGCTTACTGCGGTGCTTGCCATAAGTAAGTCGTTCCATGTTTTATCTATAATGGCTAGTTGAAAAGAAAAGGAAAGCACTACAAATGCAAATTCTCCTACCTGTGCCAAACCAAAAGTGAATAGTATGTTTTGGTCTGTTTTCATTTTAAATATTTTTCCTGCAATAAAAAGTACTACTGCTTTCAACACTGCTAACCCAAGCACTATGGCAGTTACGAGTAGGGGTTTTTGTGCAATAAGTTTAAAATCTATAGATGCTCCTACTCCAATAAAAAATAAACCTAATAGCAAACTTTTAAATGGCTGTATATTGCTTTCTAATTCGTGTCGAAATTCGCTATTTGCTAATACTACTCCGGCTAAGAAAGCACCTAAAGCGGCACTTAAACCTACCAATTCCATAAGGTACGATACTGATACTACCAATAACAAAGCGGAGGCTGTGAACAATTCGCGTAGTTTAGTTTTGGCAATCATGCGCAGTATGGGAACTACAAGATAATTGCCTGCTAATAATACGGTAGCAACTGCTCCAATAACCATAGCTGTTTGTAACCAGGCTGGTAAGTCTTTTATGATGGCTTGAGAATGTTTTTCTACAATGTGAATTTGTGATTGGGAGGTAAGCAATGGCAAAAGTGCCAGTATAGGAATTACCACAATGTCTTGAAATAGTAATACTGAAAAAGATGCCTGCCCTGCTGCCGATTGCGATAGTCCTTTTTCTTTTAAAGTTTGCAGCACTATGGCTGTTGAACTCATAGAAAGTGCCATTGCAATGGCTAAGCTCATTTGCCATTGCCAACCAATAGCTAAACCCACTCCATAAAAGAGCAAAGTGGTAACACCAAATTGGATGCTGCCCAAACCCAATACGGCTTTGCGCATTTGCCAAAATTGTGCGGGTTCTAATTCTAGCCCAATTAAGAAGAGCATCATTACTACTCCAAATTCGGCAAAGTGCATAATGTCTTCGCCTTCATTGCCTACCAATCCTAGAATATAGGGACCAATTAACATGCCGCCAATGAGGTAGCCCAATACAGAGTTTAATCCTATGCGCTTTGCCAGTGCAACACAAAATACTCCGGCAGATAGGTAAATAATTGCTTGCAACAGAAAAAATTCACTCATGCTTCTCTTTTATTTTGTACCCAATAGTTTATGTATTTGTGTTGGTGAATAACTGTGAGCGGTAAATTATCTTGTTGTAGTAATACCAACAGAAGGTAGTAGTCTCTACAATGTTTTTCTAATTCTTCGAAAGGCAACCGATGTGCATTGTGGATTACGAAAGGAGGTAAAAATTCCATGCTGCATTCGCGGGCGGTTTGTTGCAATGGAGCTAAAAGTTGCGGAATGGTAAAGCTATGTGGTTGGTTCTCGGCATATACTGTTTCGGGGTCGCCAGTGGTAATTACATGGAGTACTTTTTTGCCTCTAAGCGCAGTGCCGCCAGTACCGTAAGCCCATCCAAACTCAAATACAATATCTATCCATTGCTTGAGGAGTGGCGGGATGCTGTACCAATAAAATGGGTGTTGCCAAATAATAATATCATGTTGTGTAAGTAGTTCTTTTTCACGTTTAACATCAATATTGAAATCGGGATACTCTTCGTATAAATCGTGTAGTGTAATTCCTTTGCTTTTTGGAATATACTGTAATAGTTGATGGTGATTTTTGGAGCGCTCCAAACGCGGATGTGCAAACAAAATAAGGATGTTATGTTGCATAGCGCAAAATAACTAGAATGAAATATATTAAAAGTAAAAAATGCAAAATGCTACAACTGCATTTCTTTCAGCGTATTGCTAATGATTAGTTTTCCGGCAGTTTTTGCTTTTATTTCTTCTACTGTAACCCCCGGTACTATTTCTATTAAATGGAAAGCGCCATCTATAATTTCGTAGTATCCCAATTCGGTAATTACTTTTTGAATACAATTTTTTCCGGTAAGCGGCAACGTGCAGGTCGGTAATAATTTCGATTCGCCTTTGGGGTTGGTTTGCATCATGGCTACAATAATGTTTTTTGCAGATGCAACTAAATCCATGGCTCCGCCCATTCCTTTTACCATTTTGCCGGGAATTTTCCAACTGGCGATATCTCCGTTTTCTGCAACTTCCATTGCTCCTAAAACGGTTAAATCTACTCTTTGCGAACGAATCATTCCAAAGCTGGTGGCAGAATCGAAAAATGCAGAGCCTTGCAAGGTGGTAACGGTTTGTTTTCCTGCATTTATTAAATCGGCATCTACTTCGCTTTCTGTAGGAAAAGGACCTATGCCGAGTAAGCCGTTTTCGGATTGCAATACTACATTTACTCCTTGCGGAATATAATTGGCCACTAAGGTTGGAATACCTATACCGAGGTTTACATAAAAGCCATTACGTAATTCTTTGGCAATTCTTTGTGCTATTTGTTCTTTGGTAAGCATGGTTCAAAAATTAGAAAAAATTAGGTGAAAGCAAGTGTCTTTTTATTTCAATATTCCTGTAACGGGTTTTCCCACTGTTCCGTTTGGCATTTGTATTTTAAGCAATGCTGCAATGGTGGGTGCAATATCGGTGATGTATGTTCTTGAATAATCTTTGCCGTGTTTTACGCCCCAACCGTAAAAGAGTAGTGGAATGTGCGTGTCGTAAGGAAATATAGTGCCATGTGTGGTGCCTTTTTCAAAATCGTTGAGCCATGCTGGATGAAACAGAAGTTGAATATCTCCGGTACGATTGGGTTTGTATTGATTACTCAAACATTCTTTAAACCACGAATGCAGGGTTTCTTGTTGTAAATTGTTATAGGAAATTACGCGATCTACACCCTCAATTTTACTAAGTTCTGTAACCAATAATTTGCAAGCGGCATCTAAATCTATTTTTTCTGCTTGAAGAGCTTGGTGGTTAAGTATTATTTGTTGGTTGGTAACGGCACTTACTAAGTTTTTTCGCTGGTAACTTTTTTGTAGAATAGAATCTGTGAAATGGCGAAGTTTTTTGTCGAAGATATTGCCTGCCGGAAGATGGTTTTCGTGGCTAAATCCTGCTGCATGTGCTGCACCGTGGTCGGCAGAAAGAAATAGGGTGAAATTTCCGTCTCCAATTTTTTCGTTTAAAAAATCTATAAATTCTGATAATTCCCTATCAAGACGAATATAGGCATCTTCTGCCTCAACAGAATTGGGTCCAAACTGATGCCCTATGTAATCGGTAGAAGAAAAGCTAAGGGTTAAGAAATCGGTAGTACCTCTGTTGCCCAGAGTGTCGCCAATAATTGCGGCTTTGGCAAATGCCAAGGTAAGTGTGTTGCCAAATGGTGTGGCTTTAAGTACTTCGGTAAGCGGCTGCTTTTTTATTTCAGATATTTTGTGCTCAAATACGGGCTTGTCTTCATTAGAAAAGGTGCTTTCGTACCATTTGTCATCTTCGGTGCTTTCATAGTACTTAGAAATTTCGAGCAGTGTGTTCCAGTTTTTCTTTACATAGTTGGTGGGTAATTTTTGTGTGTTGAATTGCTGCACCCACATTGGGAGTTCTTTCATGTAGTAAGTGCTAGAAATCCAGTTTCCGGTGGCACCATCGTACCAATATGCAGCATTGGCAGTGTGCCCTGCAGGAAGAATAGAGCCTCTGTCTTTTAAAGCTACACCAATGGTTTTTGATTGTAGGTTGGTGGCAAGGCGGAGTTCATCGCAAATGGTGGAAGTGTACATTCTGCGGGGCGATTGCTGCCCTGCTTTTTGGCTGCCGCCTACAGATTGCACGGTGGTATCTTCGGTGCAATACACCATTTTTCCTTCGCTTCTATCGAACCAATCGTTAGCAGTGATGCCATGTATGGCAGGAACGCTGCCGGTATAAATTGCGGTATGGCCGGGTGCAGTGTAGCTTGGAAAATAATTGATGAAAGTTTGTTCGCAAGAGTATCCTTTGTTGAGGAGTCTTTTAAATCCTTCGGAAGTATATTTATCGGAGTAGCGGTATAGGTAATCCCATCGCATTTGATCTACTACTATGCCAATTACTAATTTGGGGCGGTCGGTAACGGTTTGTGCTGTAGTGCTCGCAACAATTGCTATGAGTATAAGCGTATAAATGGTACGTAGCATAATTGAGTTTTTCATATAACTGAATTGAAGAATAGAGCAACGAAGGAAATAAAAAGAAGGAATGCAAGGAAACAAATACAGAATTAGCTTTTTCCCTATTTTCTCTTTTCTTTGATTTTTACGTTTGGAGATTAAAATGGCAAAAGCCGCAGTTGTAAAACAAGAATCTTTCTTTGCAAGAAACGGGTTGCTTGTAGCAATTCTTTCGATAGTGTTTTTTGTGTTTGCCAATACATTGGTAAACGATTATTGCATGGACGATGAAATTGTTACTAATAATCATCCGCTTACATCGCAAGGTATTTCTGCTATTCCTGAAATTTTAAAATCGCCTTATTTTAAGGCAGATGTGTATTCTTATGAGTATCGCCCAATAGTACATATTTCGTTTGCTTTGGAACATCAGTTTTTGGGTGAAAGTGCAGGCATGAGCCACTTTGTGAATTTGATACTTTACATGGTGTTGGTGTTGGTGGTTTTTGCACTTTTAAGAGAACTCTTTCCATCGGTGAATGAAAAGATATTGGCCGTTGTTACCTTGTTGTTTGCATTGCATCCCACGCATACAGAAGTGGTGGCGAGTATTAAAAATAGGGATGAAATATTGGCGCTGCTGTTTACTTTTTTGGCATTTGGGGAGGCTATAAAATTTTCGGTAACCAATCAGTGGTGGCGGATATTTACGGTGCTTATTTGTTTTAATTTGGCAATGGGAAGTAAGGTAACAATATTGCCTTTTGCATTGGCAATTCCACTTTCTATAAGCATACTGTTGCAGCCTAAACAAGTGCTAAAAGTTATGGCTCTTGCCATATTGTTGCCATTGTTTGCTTCGTTTTGGATAGAAACGTTTTCGTTTATACAGCAATTGGTTTTGGTTGCTGCTTGTGTGTTGGTTGCTGCTATTCCTCACGCAGCCGCTTTTTGGAAGCAGGGTAAAGATTTTATGGCTTATTTGAGTGCCTCGTTTAGAGGTTATAGTGCAGGTGTGGGCGAAGTTGCAATAGAAGAAAATGCGGGATATTTTGTTGGTAGTCCGGTTCGGTTTCTTAAAATATTATGGCAATATAAATGGTGGATGCTACTGTTTGTATTGCTCAATGGAGGTGTGTTTTTACTTGGTGCACCGTGGTGGAGTTGGTTGTTGTTGATGGTAGGTATAGTGCTTGTTTTCAAGTATTCAAAGTCATTAGAGTTTAGAAAATTACTACTGCTGTGTTTTATTGTGCTGCAGTACGAAGTGTATTTACTTATATTTAACAACGATCCTTCGTTTTCATTTTTTGCAGGATTGATATTTTGTGGAATAGCATGGCGGCTAAAACTTATTCACCCAATATTTTTTGTGGTGTATTTGATTCCAACTATTGTGGTGCCTCCACAAGAAGTAATAATTCCTCCATACGCATTTGCTATATTTTGTGTGCCTATATTTTGGTTTCATAGTTCCAAGAAGTATCAAAGAATTATTGCTTATGTGTTAGGCTTTGTTTTTGTTGGAATGATTGCATCTTCCTTTTTTGGCAATGGTATTGTATATGTGTTGGGAAGAATTTTCATGTTGTTGCTGTTGGCATCAGTAGTTTTTTACGACTGGACTTTGAAGAGGTTTTCACAAGAAAAATTTTTGCTGTTTTTTTTACTTATTACAACCATTGCGGTTCAGTTAGATTTTTTAGAAACTAAATATTCTCATGCTTACCAATTGAAGTATGCTAAGGCAATACACACTACGGTAAATACAATTGAAACAGCTTCTCCTCCCAAGATTGTTCCAACGGCTTCGTACCGCCCGGTGTTGTTTGCCGAGTTTCCTATTGCTGAATTTCCACAGCCGATAGAAAAGAAAACAGCCTTAGCTGCCACGGCACTTTTAAAGTATTTAAAACTTACAGTAATGCCATACCCATTGGCTTTTTATTATGGATATAGAGAAATTGAAGTGTTGCCATTGAGTAGTTTTACAGTAATACTGTCGGTACTGTTGCATTTACTTTTGGTAGCTGCTGCCGTTTACTTTTTTAAGCGCAATATCTTTATTGCTTTTGGTATTGGTTTTTATTTAGTTGTTATTTCTCCGTTTTCAACGTTTTTTTATCCTATTCCGGGAGTAATTGCCGATAGATATTTGTTTGCTCCTACATTGGGTTTTGCATTGGTGGTGGTAGGAGTTTTGAGCCATTTTTTCAAAATAGATATTCATGCAAGGACCTTAACTAAGGCAAAGTTGCCATCGGCCGTAAAGATTATTCTGGCAGTTGTTTTAATGTGTTATGGCGGTTTGTCTATTGCCCGTAATGCCGATTGGAAAAACAGGCTTACGCTCTTTAGAAATGATATTCAGCATGTTGAAAATTCGGCACAGGCGCACAATTTGTTGGCATTTCATTTAACAATGGAAGCCCAAAAGGTTGCAATGGTTCCGGAGCGTATGGCTATGTTGGAAGAGGCTGTATTGCATTTTAAGAGGGCAACTGAAATTTGGCCCGGTTTTATGAATGCCACTTACGATTTGGGAAGAGACCTAGAGCAACTTGGCAGGTGGCGCGAAGCTGTGGATGCTTACCACCGAACTTTTAAAATAGATACCTCCTTTAGCGATGCCATATTTAGAGCCGGTATTATGTATGAAAACTTGTCTAATGCAGATTCTGCAGCAATTTGCTATGAGTATGTGGTAAAGGTAAATCCGGGAAATGCGCAGGCATTTAATAACCTTAGTTTCCTATATTTTAAAAAGCAGCAATACCAAAAAGCAATAGATGTATGTAAGCAGGCATTTGCTTTTAATTCGCAAAATAGCGACCCGTTGGTGAATATCGGGAAAACGTTTATGAATATGAGCCAAACCGATAGTGCTGTTTATTATTTTGAAAAGGCATATCAGTTCCGCAAATCCGATGTTGGGTTGGTGCAAATGCTACATCAGTTGTGGCGCGAAAAGAGCGCTAATCCGGAAAAGGAATTGTATTACTACAATGAGTTAAAGAAGATGGGCGCAATTAGGTAAAAGTTAAGGCCAAAGTACGTTGCAAATCTTTAGAGCATTTGCATTGTTTGAGAATCCGTTTTGTAGTACTTGTTCTCTCACCAGTTTATCATTTTCGGTAAAATCTCTTTGGAAAAGTTCTTCAATTGTTTCTATAATTTTTTCTGCATTTTCTTCTAAAATACAAAGTTCTTCTAGACCGGTATTTTTAATCATAGGCTCGTTTACAATGCAAAATCTTCCTTTGTATAGGGAGTTGAGCAACTTTAATTTTATACCTGTATTTTGAAAGGTAGGAAGCAGATTTATATGCGCATTGCTCACCAAACTGCTCATGGTTTCAAATGAAGGATTGTAAACTAGCGTTACATTGGGTTGGTTATTTATTTCCTTGCGTAATGAGTTTAATGGATCTTTGCCTGCAATAATAAATTCGCGTTTGGAGTGTGCGGCTATTTTCTTTAAAACATACAGGGCGGCCTGATTATTTTCTACCACACTTAAATTGCCGTGATACAGCACATAATCGCCCTTTCCGGTTTTGGATGTTACGGTTTCGTTGGAGTGAAATGCGGGCAAGTAGTGTATGTTTTTTTCGTATTTAGAAAAGTATTCAAAGTCGTTTTTGCTGATTGTAAAAACATGGTTGGCGTGTTGTAATTCTTCTTCAAATTTTTTCAGTTTTTGACTTTCGTATTTAAAGTAAAATTTCAGCAAATAATTGCGCTCTTGTTCGCCTAAACTTTTGTAGTAATCCCACTCTACATTGTGCATGCGCACTGCTTTTGTTTTTTCGCGCACTGCTTTGTGCGAAAGGTAAAAGCAAGTGTGTAGCCCTTCAAATAAAATGGGATGTTCATCGGCAGAAATATTGGCAAGCAATTCTCCCGATTTGCGAGAGCCAACTATATAAGGCACACTTTGGTAAATTGCTTGGTAGAATTTTTTACGCTCGTAGTAACTTACCGAAGCACAAATGGCTTCTAATTCTTTGGATTCTTCTCTGCCGTAATGGAAACAATGTAAATGTACCTGAACGCCTAATGCATGTAGCGCTTTTATTTTGTAGAAAACATCAATTACTCCGCCATAATCCGGAGGGTACGGAACGTTAAATGAAACAATATGTAGATGTTTACCGGAAAAGTTGTTCATAATACTGTTTAAGTTGTAGGCTTTCGTTTTGCCAGTTTAATACTTGTTTTGCTTTGGCGCAATTATTGGTTAAGGTGTTGTAAAGCGCTTCGTTTAAGAGTAAACGATTAAATGCTTTGCTTATTTCCTCTGCAGAAATTTCTTCTATTTCTAATGCAAATTGAAACGATTGGTTTAGTAGTTTCATTTCCGGGAAAGCACTTATTACTTGTGGAATTTCGGCATGTATGTAGTCGAAAGTTTTATTGCTCAAAGAATAGTAGTAGCTTAATCCTTGTGCTTCGAGTACATTAAAGCCGGCTAGTGCCTGTTTGGTTTTTTGCAGTAATGCTTCGGGAGTAAGTTTTCCTAAAAAATGCACCTTGTTTTCTAAGTGAAGTTCTCTTACCTGCCGTTTAAGCGCAGGGGCTATATCGCCATCGCCTGCCAACCACAATTGGGCATCAATATTTTGCATGGCAAGTAGCAAAAATTCTAAGCCTCTGCCTTGGTTTAAAGCACCTTGGTAAATAATTGCTCGCTCTTTTTGCGCGGGTGTAAACTCCTGCAAAAGTGGCACGTTGCGAATAGTAAAAACCGACTTGTCATATTTTTTAGTAAAGATAGATGCAATGCTTTCGGAAACGGTGTAGGTCAGATTTGTTTTAGGAATAAAGAATGATTCGAGTATCTCCCAAATTTTTTTGGTGAGCGGGCGGTTTATCACTTCGGGAACTTCTGTAAAAAGCTCGTGTGCATCGTACACCAATTTGGTGCCTTTCAATTTTGCTGCCATGAGCGAAGCGGCAGCAGTATCTAAGTCTATAGCATTGATGGCATCAACTTTTTCTTTGAGCAGGAAGCAGAAAAGTCGGAGATTAAATTCTATATAAAACAATTTCCCTTTGTTGAAAATGCAGCGGATACGATGCTGCCGAAAAGCTCTATTTACTAAAGGAATAGAAGCCGGCAATTCTCTTCCGCACAATACTACTTCATAACCAAAAGAAGTTAGGCTGTTGCAGATTCTTATCATTCGCTGGTCGAATGAAAGGTCGTTGGTAAGACAGCATATTATTCGCTTCATAACTGCTTTGGCAGGGAAAAAAGAGTATAAGAGTTTAATACCATGTTAAGCAGCCACTTCATTTCCAAATTTTGAAAATCCTTTGGCTATAAAGTATTGTCCGCTAATATACAGAACCATAATAAGCACACCTGCAAATGCTACCGGAAAAACAAACTTGTTGATAGCAATAATGCTATCGGAAATCATAAACAGTAAGGCTCCAATAAAAGTGTTTGCAAATACTTTTTTGGGTACGTTGCTAAAATTATTCATGGCAGAAAGTACCATAATCGCAATGGTAAGCGAATATACCACTACAGGTATTTTCATTTCGCTGGGAACATTTGGGAAAATCCAAACAATAAGTATCGAAAAATATAATAGTAAAGGTATTGCCACCCATGGAAATCTTTTGAGGAAACCAATTTTGTTGCCCGATATTTTTGCGAATGCAACAATGTATAGAATGTGCGTTATTAAAAACCCTACTAAGCCCGCTAAAAAGAAATTTTCGTTTTTAAAAACAAACATAAGAGCCACATCGCCCACCCACGAAAAGAAGAAGGCAACTATAAGCAAATTTCTAAGGTTAAATAGTTTAGAAGTTGAACTTACAAAGAGAGCTATTAGTACCGGCATTAGCAATGGTTTGGTAGTAAACCGCAACAGTTGGTAGTTGATGCTGGCTTCTCCTCCGGTTAGTACTTCGGCACCATTAAAAAACTCGGCCGTAATTTCTAATAGCGCAATTATGGCATATACCACAGTAAGAGCATTGTTCATTTTTGGTAAATTTTATGAACGAATGTAAGTTTCATTTTAGGATATTACATAAAAACAAAATGCCGCAGGAAATTTCTTGCGGCATTTTGTAAAAACAGCGTTTTACTATTTGCTGGCTTCTTCAAAACGCTTACCTACTTCAGTCCAATTTACTACACTGTAAAATGCCGAAACATAATCTGGTCTGCGGTTTTGATAGTTTAAGTAATAAGCGTGTTCCCATACATCTAATGCTAAAATGGGAGTACCGCCTTTGCCTTTTGCTTCAGGAATATCCATTAATGGATTGTCTTGATTGGCGGTAGAAAACACCTCTAAGCCGCTCGGAGTTACTGTAAGCCAAGCCCAACCGGAACCAAAGCGTGTTGCAGCAGCTTTGCTGAATTCTTCTTTAAACTTATCGAACGAACCAAATTTAGCTTGTAAAGCATCTGCCAATTTTCCGGTAGGTGTGCCACCGGCATTGGGAGCCATAATGTTCCAAAAAAGCGAGTGGTTAAAATGCCCGCCACCATTGTTGCGCACAGCAGGTGAAAGTTTAGAAACATTAGCCATAATTTCTTCCAGAGATTTGTTTTCCCACTCTGTGCCTTGTATGGCTGCATTTAAGTTGGTTACATACGCATTGTGGTGCTTGGTATGGTGTATTTCCATAGTGCGCGCATCCAAATATGGTTCTAATGCATTGTAAGCATAAGGTAATGCCGGTAATGTAAATGACATGGTAATTTAATTTTAGATGAAACAATATGGCAAGTATAATGAATCATACATAAACATTGTTCCAATTGCATACGCGCAAATTTGTATTTAAGAATTGGTAACATTCCGTTGAAATTTATGGGTGGTTATACTTAAAACGACTGTGGGAATAGGTTTTTGGGTAGTAGGTTGGTTTTCAACAAACGTGTAAACAAAATGTATGCAAGCCCGCTCCAATGCTTACTTTTGCGGCAAAAGAAAGCCAATGGCAAACGTTGAGGAATTACAGAAAATATGCTCGCAAGTTCGCAGAGATATTTTAAGGATGGTACACGCACCACAAAGCGGGCATCCGGGCGGCTCTTTGGGTTGTACAGAATTTTTGGTGGCATTATATTTTCATGCCATGAAGCACCATCCTTCATTCAATGAAGCTGCCGAAGGTGAAGATGTTTTCTTTCTTTCAAACGGACATATTTCTCCGGTTTGGTATAGTGTATTGGCACGAAGCGGTTATTTCTCGGTGGCAGAATTATCAACCTTTCGCAAGTTAAATTCGCGTTTGCAGGGGCATCCAACCACGCACGAGCATTTGCCGGGCATTCGCATGGCATCGGGCTCTTTGGGGCAAGGTTTAAGTGTGGCTATTGGCGCAGCCCTCACCAAAAAATTAAATAGCGACTCAAGCACTGTGTACACACTGCATGGCGATGGCGAAATTCAAGAAGGGCAAATCTGGGAAGCGCTCATGTTTGCAGCGCACAATAAAGTAGATAACTTAATTGCTACCATAGATTTTAATGGACAGCAAATAGACGGCACCACCGAAAAAGTACTCTCTTTAGGCAATTTAGAAGCCAAACTCGCTGCCTTTGGTTGGCAAGTACTTTGGCTCGAAAATGGAAACGATATGGCTCAAGTATTGCAAACGCTAGCCACTGCCAAAGCGGCTACCGGAAATGGAAAACCCATTGCCATTATCATGAAAACAGCTATGGGAGCAGGCGTAGATTTTATGCTCAACGACCATAAGTGGCATGGAGTAGCTCCTAATAACGACCAATTGGCAAAAGCATTAGCACAGTTAGAAGAAACATTGGGCGATTATTAGATTGTCAGTATTAACAGAAATATTCAAATCTTAACAAATGCTAATTGGGCAATAAAAGAGGCAACCCAACGTACTTTTATATTGTCAAATTAACAAAATGAATATTTATGGCTAACAAGAAAAAAATTCTGCTCGTTGAAGACGACCTGAACCTCGGAAACTTGCTTCAGGATTCTTTAGAAATCAAAAACTACGAAGTTACGCTTAAGCGCAATGGCGAAGACGGTTTAAACGAATTTAAAGCCGGAAGATACGATATGTGTATCTTCGATGTAATGATGCCTAAAAAGGATGGGTTTACACTCGCTAAAGATGTGCGCAGGCTCAATTCGCATGTGCCCATTATTTTTCTTACCGCAAAAAATTTGAAAGAAGATACCATCGAAGGCTTAAAAATTGGTGCCGATGACTACCTCACCAAGCCCTTTAGCATGGAAGAGTTGATTTTGCGCATGGAAAACATCTTTAAGCGCTTGCCAATGGCAGAAGTAATAGACCAAGATGAATTTAAAATCGGAAACTTCGACTTTAATAATGCCACCCGCACTTTAAAGATTGAAGACCAAGTTTTAAAGCTAACCACCAAAGAATCTGAACTGCTAAAAATGTTGGCAGCCAACCTCGATCGTGTTTTAGAACGCGATATAGCACTCAACACCGTGTGGGGAACCGATTCTTACTTTGCCGGAAGAAGTATGGATGTGTACATTGCCAAACTTCGCAAATACTTAAAAGCCGATTCAAACGTTGAAATACTCAATATTCACGGAACAGGCTTTAAGCTGTTAGTGAAAAAGTAAGCAAACGCTTACGCAGGTTTTCATTCTTAACTTCTGTAATTCAAAAAGCTATATGGCAATAAACATTCTTTGGGCAGATGATGAAATAGATTTGCTCAAGCCCACCATCTTGTATTTAAAAGAAAAAGGGTACACCGTTATTCCGGTAACCAACGGAAAAGATGCTTTAGATAAAGTAGATACCGAAACGGTGGACGTAGTGTTTTTAGATGAAAGCATGCCCGGACTTACCGGATTAGAAACACTATTGCGGATTAAAGAAAAGCATTCGCACTTGCCATGTGTAATGATTACCAAGAATGAAGAAGAGAACCTTATGGAAGATGCCATTGGGTCGCAAATTTCCGATTACTTGATTAAGCCGGTAAAGCCGCAACAAATACTTTCTACTTTAAAGAAAGTAATAGACAGCAACCGCCTCATCAGCGAAAAAACATCCTCCAATTATCAAAAAGAATTTCAGTCGCTATTCATGCGCCTGCAAGATAATCTCGACTTTAATGAGTGGAAAGAACTCTATAAAAAGCTCATATACTGGGAAATAGAATTAGACAACTCCGATGCATCGCAAATGCAAGAAGTGTTTAATGCCCAAAAGGAAGAAGCCAATAGAGAGTTCAATAAGTTTGTAAGTAAAAATTACAGAAACTGGTTAAAAGAAGAAGCCCCCAACGCTCCGGTAATGAGCCATACTTTGCTTAAGAACAAGTTGTTTGGTCTGCTTAAAGAAGATAAACCTACCTTCTTGGTACTAATAGACAACCTTCGGTTCGATCAATGGAAAGCCATTCAACCCGCAGTAAGCAATAGCTTTAGAATTGAAGAAGAAGATATCTTTTACAGCATCCTGCCCACCGTTACACAATACTCGCGCAATGCCATATTTGCCGGAATGATGCCGCTCGAAATCCAAAAGAAATTCCCCGATAAGTGGATAATGGATGATGATGACGAAGGCAAAAATCTAAACGAAGACTATTTTCTGAGCGAACTGCTAAAGCGCACTTTTCGCGATGAGATAAAACATCAGTATATAAAAATCACCAACCATCGCGATGGCGAAGCATTGGAAAATAACATACACAACTACCTTACCAATAAGCTTACCGTTATTGTTTACAACTTTGTAGATATGCTCAGCCATGCACGCACCGAAATGGAAGTGCTAAAAGAACTGGCAAGCGATGAAGCTGCTTATCGCTCGTTGGCCGTGAGTTGGTTCGACCATTCCCCACTGCACAATGCACTAAAGAAAATTGCCGATAAGAATGTAAACGTGCTTATTACTACCGATCATGGCACTGTGCGTGTAAAAGACCCAAGCAAGTGCATTGGCGATCGCCAAACCACTACAAACATTCGCTACAAAACAGGTAGAAATTTAGCCTATGAAGAGCGCGATGTATTTGCCGTAAAAAACCCAGAAGAAATTTTGTTGCCCAAAGGCAACTTAACTTCATCTTATATTTTTGCAAAAGAGAATAACTACTTAGTGTATCAAAACAACTATAACCACTTTGCCAATTACTATAGAAATACCTTTCAACACGGAGGAATTTCTTTAGAAGAAATGTTGGTTCCGGTAGTTCAACTCAGCAGTAAATAGTGTAGTACTTACAGTATTAGCTAATACCTAATTTAGCAAGCCAGCCTCTGCCAAAAGAAACAGCACCGCGCGGGTCGCGTCTTGCAATCATTTCAGCTTCGTGCCTTATGCGCTGTGGAGTTTTCCGAACTCTAAAATCTAAAAAGTGAGAGCCTTTATAGAGTGTGTTTTGCGGAGCATTGTAAGAAGCTCGTAGCCCTTTTAATTCATAAGGTGCAATCAATTGGCAATTATTGGCAAGCCGTATAAGTGTACTAATATCACCTTTAGATTTTTCTACTTCGTCCATCCACGTTCTACCTAAACTTCCACCTGCGAGGAATGCAAGTAAGGTGCTGGTTTCGGCTTCAGTAATTAAATAGGCTCCTAAAATAGGGCACAACTCAATATCGTTGGCATCAAACTCTGCCAGCGACTCCAATAATTGATTTCCTTGCTTAAACTCCATAAAGTTTTGGCGGGTTCTCATAATGGAATACAATAATTTCAATGCTGTTTTGGCAAAGCCTGCCGCACTTCCAATTACTGCGCCTCCATCTACAAACACACTAGCCGTTTGGGCAGATCCGGCTGCTATGTCTAAAGCTGCATTATAGGCATAATCATTTCTTTTTCGCTCTAGGAGCGCTCTTACTGCATATAAGCCGCTGCGCGGATTGCCGGGTGTAACTATGCCCGATAGCTTTGTTATTTTATTGATGTTCTTCTGTTTTAAAATAGCATTCACGCTATTTACTACACCTTGTCCTAAGTTAGTGGCAGCGCCAATTAGCGGAAGGCAGCCCATTACTTCTTTAGCTAAATCCACACCACTATCTACGGCAGCCGCACCAATAAGTCCACTTTCTTTAACCATCTCTACTATGCCGGTGAGCGCTTGTTCCTGCATAGGGTCTATAGCTTTTTCTACACCCCAAGTTGCACCGGCTTTTATCATAGCTAAAGCATCGGCAGGACCCTGCCCTTTCACCAAGGCATCCATTTTATCGTGGCGGTTATTTGTTGGAATGCCCCTGCCAACTACAGCATTGCTTCGTGCACGCGTACCGGTATTGGCATTTAGAAAATTAGGATTGGCTGTTTTAGCTTTCTTATACTCATCAAATGCAGCATTTTTACAAGCAACAATCATTTGTCTATAAGCGGCTACTTTGCCAGGTTTCCATTCTAAACGGGCTCCGGTAAAAACTCTGCGTGGAAGCGATGCGGCCGCAGCTTTAAATACTTGTTGTAATTGCTGCATTTCTTCCTGTGTAAAATCAGGCATGGTACATTATTTTTTATGGATGAAGGCTTAAAGAAAAGTTATTTTTAGAATATAGGATAGCAATAAGGTATTTTATTGCACCGGAAAATTATGGAGGCAAGGGTGGTTCGTTTTTCAGTATTCAAACTAATGCTACATTTAGCACCCGAATGAGTTTAAATAACACTTTCCGCAACTTAGGACGTACCAGAGAAATTTTGGGAGTACTTGTGAAATATGGCTTTGAAGACCTTATTGCCAATAGTACTTTGCGTAATTTGGTTACAGAAAGTATGCGCCTGCGCTGGCTACGCGATGAAAAACCAGCATTGGAATACACTCGTTGGGAGCGCATTCGTATGGCAGCGGTAGAGTTGGGACCTACTTTTGTAAAATTGGCTCAGGTGCTTAGCAATCGCCCCGATATTGTTCCCGAAGCACTAGTAAAGGAGTTTGAAAAACTGCAAGATAAAGTTCCTCCTTTTGAGTATGCAAAGGTAAAGGTGATTATAGAGAAGGAGTCGCGGAAAAAGATAACCGATATTTTTGAAGAGTTTAGCGAAGTGCCAATAGCCTCTGCTTCAATTGGGCAAGTGCATAAAGCAAAGTTGAAAACAGGGGAAGATGTAGTTGTGAAAATTCAGCGCCCGGAAGTACGCGAAGTAGTAGAGCGCGATTTAAGTATTTTGCGCGAAGTGGTGCGCAGGAGCGATCGCTATCTTAAAAAGCAAGGAATATTAAATGCCGAAGAAGTAGTAACTGTATTTGAGCGCTCCATGCACAAAGAGCTCGATTACCTTAACGAAGCTCGTAATATAGAACGCTTCCGTAATTATTATAAAAGCAGGAGAGATTTTTATGTGCCTAAGGTTTACCGCGAGTTTAGTACCTCTAAAATAATGGTGATGGAGTTTGTGCGCGGTTGTAAAATTACCGATGTGCGCCAACTACGCGAGTGGGGAATAGAACCGGAAAAAATAGTAGAGCGTGGCATGGATATTTACCTTACTCAAATCTTTGAGCATGGTTTTTTTCATGGCGATCCACACCCGGGAAATATATTGGTACGGCAAGATGGCACTATTATTCTTTTAGATTTTGGTATGGTAGGGCAATTGATGAAAAAAGATAAATATGCCTTCGCGGGAATCTTTATTGCCATGAGCCGTAGCGATGCCCGCGAAATGGCAGTGCAATTTCGCAAATTGGCTATTGAAGATAATATAACCGATATGCGCCAGTTTGTATATGATCTTAACGATTTAATAGAAGATTATGCGCATTTAGATGTGAGTGAAAGCAGCATTCAAGATGTAATAACACGCCTGCAAAAAATAATGTTTGATTATAAAATCACAGTGCCGGGCGGGGTGTTTATTATCTTTCGGGCATTTGCTATTTTAGAAGGAATAGGAAAAAAAATGCACCCTAATTTTAAAACATACGACTTTATTCGACCCTATGGACAGCGCCTTGTTACCGAACAGCTTCGCCCCGAAAATTTAACAGCCGAAGCTCAATCGCGCTTTTCTAATCTTAATGCGTTTTTAAACTCATTTCCGGTAGAGCTGCGTAATATTCTTCAAAAAACACAGAAAGGAAAGTTGCATTTTGAAGTAGAGTTGCAGGGATATGGTTATGCGCTTAAAAAGTGGGATAGTATTACCAATCGTATTGTAATTACTTACATTATTTGTGCACTTATTATTGGTTCTTCTATAGCTTTATTGGCAAAATTTCCAACTGAAATGGAATTTGTTTACGGTGTAAATAAATGGAGTTTCACGGGATACTGCATTGCTGGCGGATTGTTTGTAATTCTGCTTTACACCATTTTAAGAAGAAGGATTTACAAGTAACTTTAAACTTTCAATCTAATGAAAAAGATGATAAAAATTGCGCTGCTCGTTTTGCTTACTCCGGTAGTGTTGTTTGCGCTTTATGTTGTGGGTAATATAGTGTTTGCCAGTATTACAAAGTTTAAACCGCAGGCCGAAGAACTGCTTACCATAAGTAAAAAAGGTATAGCAGAAAGTGCTGTGATTGCAACCGATAGCAGTACTGCAAATACACTCAAGTTTTTAATTTGGAATATTGGATATGGAGGTTTGGGTGCCGAAGCCGATTTTTTTTACGATGGGGGAAAAATGGTAGTAAGTCCAAAAGAGTGGGTAGAAAAATACAATGCAGGAATAGTTGAATACTTGAAGAATACGGATGCCGATTTTGTTCTGTTGCAAGAAGCCGATACAGCAGGAAGAAGAAGTTGGAATATCAATCAAAAAGAAAATATTGCGCAGGCACTTCCTGCGTTTAATTATTCGTTTGCCGTAAATTACGATGTGCGTTTTGTTCCTGTGCCTTATACCAATCCAATGGGCAGAGTGTTAGGTGGTTTACTTTCGCTTTCAAAACCCGGACCAATAGAAAGTAAGCGTATTCAGTTGCCCAATAAAGATAAGTTTCCCGACCAACTTTTTTATTTAGAAAGATGCTTGTTGCTGCAACGCTTTCCGATTACAAATAGCAAAAAAGAACTGGTGGTAGTAAATACACATTTCGAAGCGTACGATAATGGCGATGTAAAGCAAAAACAAATGGCATTTACAAAGAAAATTCTAGAGGCAGAATATGCTAAAGGAAATTATGTGGTAATGGGTGGCGATTGGAATATTGCGCCTCCGGGTATAGATGCCTATGCTTTTGCCAAAGAGCCGGAAACCGATTATTTACACATCAATGCCGATGCAAATTATATTTCGGGATGGAAATATGTTTTCGATTCTTCTAGAGGCTCTAATCGCAAAAACAAAACAGCCTTCAGCCCTGAAAAAACATTTACTACGGTAATAGATTATTTTTTGGTTTCACCCAATATAGAAGCTGTAAATATAGAAACCATAGACTTGGGTTTTAAGTATAGCGACCACCAGCCTGTGCGTATGGAAGTAAAGCTAAAGTAGGTAAACAGCATTTTAATTAAAGCATCATACAGTATGGAGTTACTTCCGGATTCAATCAATAACTATATAGAAAATAATGCTTCGGCAGAAGATGAAGTGTTAGCAAAACTTACGCGCGAAACACATTTAAAAGTGCAAATGCCGCAAATGCTGAGCGGCAATATCCAAGGTAAATTTCTAGAAACCATTAGCCGCATGTTGCAGCCAAAAAGAATTTTAGAAATTGGAACTTTTACAGGATACTCGGCATTGTGTTTGGCAAAAGGATTAAGTAAAGATGGTGTGTTGCATACCATAGATATTAACGAAGAGTTGCGCAGTATGGTAGCCAAGTATATTGCTATGGCTCACTTAGAAAGCAATATTGTATTGCACAGCGGCAATGCTGCCAATATCATTTCTACTCTAAACGAAACGTTCGATTTGGTGTTTATTGATGCCGATAAGCAGAACTATAGTTTGTATTTTGATTTGGTAATAGATAAGGTTCGCCCCGGTGGTTTTATTGTTGCCGACAACGTACTTTGGAGCGGCAAAGTAGCACTCGATAAACACGATAAAGATACCGCAGCTTTGCATGCATACAATCAAAAAGTATTGCACGATAAACGAGTGGAAAATTTTATTTTGCCACTGCGCGATGGTTTAAACATTGCCAGAAAACTGTAGCTATTCAAGAAATTGGTAGCAGTTAAATAATTCCTAAACAACTTCGTTTCTAAAATTTGCAGGTTATTTTAGCATATAATGAGCCAAGAGCGTTACAACGATTTATTGATTAAGTTAGATGCCTTTACCCGAAAGTACTACCTAAATGAAGTATTGCGCGGTGTTATTTTTACAGGCATTTATGTGTTGGCGCTATTCTTGGCGGTAAACCTTACCGAGTATTACTTGTTTCTTTCGGCTCCTCTGCGCAAAGTGTTATTTTATGGTTTTGTGTTTTCATCTTTATTGGTAGTAGCGCGGTTTGTGCTGCTGCCGCTGCTACACTACTATAAGTTAGGAAAAATTATTTCGCACGAGAAGGCAGCCGAAATTATAGGCAAACATTTTGTATCAGTAAAAGATAAGTTGCTGAATGTATTGCAACTTAACCGCATGGCTTCGGGTAGCGAATACAGTTTGCTGCAAGCAAGTATTCAACAAAAAATTGCAGAGCTAAAGCCAATCAATTTCTCGTTAGCCATAGATCTTAAGCAGAATAAAAAATATATAAAATTTCTACTGCCTCCATTGATGGTGTTGCTGTTCATAATTATTGCAGCACCCAATATTATTACCGAAAGCAGTAAGCGTTTATATTTCAATAATAGAGAGTTTGAACCGGAAGCTCCTTTCACCTTTGTAATAGAAAACAAAGAACTGAAAGCTTTGCAGCACTCCGGCTTCACGCTTAGCGTAAAAATAGAAGGCAAAGTGTTGCCGGCAGAGGTTTTTTTAGAAACAGAAAAGCAAAATTTCAAGCTAAAGAAAAAAGCAGGAAACGTATTTGAGCACGAGTTTAGTTCGTTGCAGCAATCGGTATTGTTTCGCTTGCAGGCAAGTGGCTTCTATTCAAAACAGTATGAATTGGCAGTAGTGGCAAAGCCCGGAATTTCTTCGTTCGATGTGCACTGCAACTATCCTGCATACATTGGCAAGCAAGATGAAACTTTGCGCAGCATGGGCGATTTAAATGTGCCGATTGGAACCAAAATTTCATGGTTGTTTAAAACCACTCAAGCATCTTCGGTAAAGGTAAAAATGGACGATGCTGTGTATAATTTAGAGCAAAAAGAGGCTGGTGAATTTCAGTTGGTACAAACGGCCAAGCATTCGCTTCGCTACACATTGTATATATCTAACGCCAATACCGGCATAGAAGATTCTGTAAGCTATAATTTAAATGTAATTCCAGATTTATATCCAACCATCAACCTTACCGAAAAGCGCGATTCCACCAATAAAGATTACTTCTATTATTTGGGCGAAGCAGCCGATGATTACGGAGTACGCAACATATCGTTTCATTATTTTATTGAGCGCGAAGATTCTTCACAAAACTCCAATGTGAAACAACTTACCAATGTGCCAATTGTGTCCGGCAATACCAATACGCGTTTTACATATTTCTGGAACATAAAAGAAATTGGACTTAAATCGGGCGATAAAATGAGCTATTATTTTGAAGTATGGGATAATGACGGCATCAATGGCAGTAAAAGTACCCGCAGCGATATCCGCAACTTTAATATGCCATCGCAGCGCGCATTAGAAAAAGAAATAAATAACCAAAGCAGCGAACTCAAGAAAGATTTAAGTGCTTCTATGAAACAGGCAAAAGACCTAAAAGAAAAGTTGAAAGAAGCGCAAGACAAAATGCTCGAAAAGAAAAATCTAAATTGGGAAGATAAAAAGAACCTGAGCGAACTTGCCGATAAGCAAAAAGAACTTCAAGAGCAGCTAAAAGAAATTAAAAATAAGCTCAATGAAACTATTAAGAAGCAAGAAGACATAAAACCTGTTAGCGAACAACTCAAGCAGAAGCAAGAAAAGTTGCAAGATTTATTCAACAAGGTTTTAGATGAAGAAATAAAAAAACTCTATGAAAAATTAGAGAAAATGCTCGAAGAGCTAAACAAAAAAGATGCCATCGAGAAAATGGGCGAAATGGAAATGAGCAACGAAAAGCTAGAGAAAGAACTCGATCGCATGTTGGAACTCTTTAAAAAGTTGGAGTTCAATAAAAAGTTAGAAGAAACTGCCGACAAGTTAGAGCAATTAGCCAAAAAAGAAGAAGAGTTGGCAAAACAAACAGAACAGCAAAAAGAAAATACCACCAGCGATAAAGCGCAAGACAAAAACAATAAAGACGGCAAAGCCGATACCAACCAACAGGCACAGCAAAAGAAGCTGCAAGACGAACAAAAGAAACTGCAAGAGCAGTTAAAAGAAGCCAAGCAAGATCTTAATGATTTGAAAAAGCTAAACGAAGAAAGCAAGAGCGGCCAAGATATGAAAGAGGCAGAACAGAGCATGGAAACTGCCGATAAGCAAATGGATGAAGCCCAGCAGCAAATGGAACAAAATCAAAATCAAAAAGCTGCACAAAATCAAAAAAGCGCTGCCAACAACATGAAAAATGCAGCACAGAAAATGAAAGACATGAAAAACAAAATGGAGCAAGATGCCATGGCAGAAGACATGCAAGCACTGCGCCAGTTGCTTAAAAACATCATGAAACTTTCATTCGAGCAAGAAAAACTCATGGATGAATTGAAAGCCATAAACATCAACAATCCAAAGTATGTGCAACTAATGAAAGCACAGCAGAAAATTCGCGAAAATTCTAAAATGGTTGAAGATAGCCTCTATGCACTTGCCCGCAGGCAAGAAAGCATAGAAAGTTTTGTTACCAAAGAAATGAATAACGTAAACCGCTATCTCTCCAAATCCATAGAGCGGTTAGAAGATCGCTACATTTCAAACGCACTAAGCGATCAACAATTTGTAATGACAGGATACAATAACCTGGCACTTATGCTCAGCGAAAGCCTGCAAAACATGCAAATGCAAATGAGCGAAAGCCAAAGCGACCAACAGCAAAGCGGCAAGCCGAGCGCTGCCTGCAAAAAGCCCGGCAAAAACAACAAAGGAATGCCCAATATGTCGCAAATGCAAAAGCAGCTAAACGATAAAATAAACCAATTGGGCGAAATGATGAAGCGCGAAGGCAAAGGCCAGCAAGGTAATCGCGAATACCAAAGAGAACTAAGTAAGCAGTTTAGCGAGTTGGCAGGCAAGCAGGCAGAACTGCGCAAAGCATTGGAAAAAATAAACCAAGAGCAAAATAAAGACGGCAAAAACTCTCTAGGCAACTTAGGCGAAGCCATAGATAAAATGAACCAAACCGAAACTCAATTGGTAAACAAGCAGCTCACCACCGAAATGCTCAAACGCCAGCAAGAAATTTTTACCCGCCTGCTCGAAGCAGAAAATGCCCAACGCCAACGCGATGAGCAACCGGAGCGCGAAAGCCGCACCGGGCAAGACCAAAACAGAACCATGCCGCCAGCCCTCGAAGAATACTTAAAGCAACAGCAGCAGCAAGCCGATTTTTACAAAACCACACCTCCGGCTTTAAAGCCATACTACAAGCAACTTTCGGAGCAGTATTTCAGAAATTTGAGCCAGTAAAAGCCCTATTTGGCTGCATTATCACCCTTATGGAAGATTATTTCTTTCAATGAAATTTGTGAAAGCAAAATATTTTAGCATCTTTGCACCCCAAAATTTTTGAAGCAATGGCTCGTGTATGTGAATTAACAGGAAAACGTCCGGTAAGCGGAAATTATGTTTCGCACAGTAACCGCAAAACCAAACGTAAGTTTTTACCAAACTTACAAAAGAAACGTTTCTTCGTTCCTGAATTAGACCAATGGATTGAATTGCGTGTAGCAGCATCTACTTTACGCACTATCAACAAAAAAGGAATTTTCCAATATTTGAAAGAGTTAGATAAAAAAGCTGCTCTGTAAACATTTTTAAAACACTGCGAAAATGGCTAAGAAAAGTAAAGACGCACGCATTCAAATTATATTAGAATGCACCGAGCATAAAACAAGCGGTATGCCCGGAACATCTCGTTATGTTACCTATAAAAACCGCAAAAACACAACCGAAAGATTAGAATTGCGCAAGTTCAATGCAATTTTAAAAAGACATACTATTCACAAAGAAATTAAGTAACCTGTAAATAACTTAAGCAATGGCAAAGGTTTCGAAAAACTCAAGAACAGACCGTCAAGTACAAGCGGGCTCTAAAGATTACGTTAGAGTAATTAAAGCTGTAAAATCTAAAGGAGCATCTTATGGCTTCCTTGAAAAAATAGTGCACAAAGATAAAGTGCAAGAATTTTTAGCACAAAAAGACTAATCGAAAGCAATTTCAAAATTTTAAGCCTCTTCGCGAGGCTTTTTTTATTTACGTTTGGGCTATGGGCTTATTCAGTTTTTTTACCAAAGAAAAGAAAGACGACCTCGAAAAAGGATTGGAAAAAACCAAAGAAGGTTTCTTTTCAAGAATCGCAAAAGTCTTTACCGGTAAAAGCAAAATAGACGATGAAGTTTTAGATAACTTAGAAGAAGCACTTATTGCTTCGGATGTGGGCGTTGCCACCACTTCAAAACTCATTAAACGTATAGAAGCACGTGCCGCGCGCGATAAGTTTTCAAACGAAAGCGAAATGTATGCACTCATTCAAGATGAAGTTGCTACACTCCTTGCCGAAAGCCAAAATGCCGATGCCGAAAATTTTGATACACCTGCCGGGAAAAAGCCATTTGTAATAATGGTGGTGGGCGTAAACGGAGCAGGTAAAACTACTACTATCGGCAAACTTTCGCACCAGTTTAAGCAGGCAGGCAAAAAGGTATTGTTGGGCGCTGCCGATACTTTTAGGGCTGCTGCCATAGATCAATTAGATGTGTGGGCAAACCGTGCAGGGGTAGAAATAATAAAATCGCAAATGGGAGCCGATCCGGCTTCGGTTGCTTTTACAACTTTAGAAAGTGCCGTGGCAGGCAATGCAGATGTGGTAATTATTGATACTGCGGGGCGCTTGCACAACAGAGTGGATTTAATGAATGAGCTTACCAAGATAAGGCGCGTAATGCAAAAGGTAATTCCCGATGCGCCACACGAAGTATTATTGGTACTAGATGGCTCCACCGGGCAAAATGCTATTGAGCAAGCCAAGCAATTTACGGCAGCAACACAAGTTACGGCTCTTGCTATTACTAAGTTAGATGGAACTGCCAAAGGCGGTGTGGTATTGGGTATTACCGATCAATTTAAAATTCCTGTTAAGTATATTGGCGTGGGCGAAGCCATAGATAAACTGCAAGTTTTTAACCGTAAACTGTTTGTGGAAAGTTTATTTAAACGCGCGTAACAGCTTGTTTAATTTTTCAAACTGCCTAATAGGCTTTTTCGCTTCAATACATCTTCTATAATAATTAAGCCAATGGCGTAAAACGGCATAATTGGAATTTTGTAGCGTACCAATGCGCCAAAGTTGAAACTGGTAATGCCTACGGCAAAAGCAAGAATTAAAGCAAAAATAAAGCAGAATATAATATTGGAATCCAAAGCCAGTGCTTCGGGTAGGCGTATAATTTTCGATTGCCAAAGCACCCGGAGTGTAAGGAAGAAAAATATCAATCCCTCTATGGATGCTAAGAGGTTAAACACGCTACCTGCTTCCCATAAAAAGGGTCGAAATAGCGTAACAATTATTCCTTGCGGAAGAATTTTAACTAAGCCTGTAATAGAAAAATCGCCTACGCCCTCAATAGTGTAAGAAGCACCTCCGGTTGCTTGGTGCCACGATTGGTATCCTTCGGCAGTTTGCTCTAATTTGTCTAAGGAGTATTTGCCTAAACTATCGCCTATGCGCGACAGTAAAAATACACTCAAAACAACAGCGCCAATAATAAAGAATGGCCCGGTAACAAATCTCAGCACAGGGCTTTGTATCTTTTCTTTGTATTTGGCAAAAAGCCAGTATCCGGCAGCAGGAATATACGATAGAATAATATAGCCTTTCAATTTGCCAATCATTACCACCAACAGCAAACTTGTAATGGCATTCTTTACCATACGCTGCCTTTTAATTATCCCAAAGTAAAGGGTGTAAGTAAGCCAGCAAATGCCCATGTAAGAAAGTGTATCTTTCATAAGCCCCGAACTCCAAAAAACTACAGAGGGAATAAAGAGTGTGGCAATGGCAAGTTGCTTGCTCAAGTGCGGATACATATCGTAAAACACAATAAATAAACGCCAAGAACCTAAAAATGCCAAATAGCCGAATAAGAGCGAGGTGCACACAAAAGAATTTAGCCCAATTACATTTATGATGGCTGCAATTTTTAGAAAGTAAACTTCGTTACTACCAAATTTCATCAGGTATAAATAAGCACCCCAATCCGATGAAGTTACGAAGCGATAAAAGGGGCCAATATCGCCACTAAAAAGAAAAGTAATGGCATTGCCGGGGTCTTTAAAAAAATGCTTGAGCCATTGATCGCACCAATGGTAATAGCCGGTAGTATCGCCACCGTTGTAGTAATACATATAAACCATGCAAAACAAAAACGAGCTAATCATTTTTAATGAAAGCGCTTGTCCGTAATACTTAAAAAGTACGGGATTCGATGCAAGGCGCTTGCGATAATTATTTCCTAAAGCATAAACAATACCGAAATAAATAGGATATAGCACCAAATCGTACGGACTAAGTTTTACCGATTGAAATGAAGCCAGAATAATCCCAAGAAGCATCGCACGAAACTAACTGAATTTTATTCCTATTGAAAAGAGAAAAAATATTTGTAAAAAAAACTATACCGCAGTTGCTTTTAGTAGTTTCATTTGCGTGAAAGCAGAAAAAGGAAATTGAAAAAGAAGCATTACTTTAGATGAAATAGCAAAGCGGTTTGAAAAACATTATCACAATAATTGCAGGGATGTTTTGCATGGCATCAAAGGCAGCAACTATTCTTGAAGGCGATAGTATAACAGTATGCGCCCTGCAATTTCCGGTATGGCTACATGCTGCCCCCGGCAGCACACAGCATGTTTGGAGCAATGGCAGCACTGCCGATTCCACAGCTGTATATGCCGCAGGCACTTATTGGGTGGCCACCAATGCTAATGGCATATTGCATTACGATACAATTGTGGTAAGCGAAAAAAGTATGTTGGTAGAAACTTTTGAGGCAGACAATCGCTATTTGTGCTTGGCCGATACGCCATGGCAGGTAACGGCTTCGCGGGTTTTTAGCCCCGAAGGCGTATGGAACAACGGCCAGCAATCTATATTAGAAGTAGCAATGCCGGGTTTATATTGGTTTACCTCAACTGATACTTCTTTTTGTTTACGGCAAGTAGATACTGTTGCAATAAATGCATTGCCGCAGGGCAGCGTATTGCATTTGGCAGATACACAAACTGTTTGTGCGTCTTCTTTTCCAGTTGATATTAGTATTCGTTTTGGCGACAACCCAATTTGGCAAGATAGCAGCACCGATTACAGTTTGCTGGTAGATACGGCAGGAAGCTATGCTTATCAGTCTTTTATTGGCACTTGCACACAAGTGTTTGATACAATTAAAGTGCAAGAAAAAGTACTTGCGGCTCCTACGCTTTGTTGCGACACAGTGGTTTGCTTTCCCGATTCGGTAGGCCTTAGTTTGCCAGCAGGTTTTGTAGATTATTATTGGAGTACGGGGCAAAATAGTGCTACCGTTTTTATTGGAAAAGTAGGTGTGTTTCAAATAGATGTAACGGTTACAGACCATACTGCTTGCAGTGTCGTTACCAATTCAATTCAAGTAGAAGTAAAAGACAGTATTCCCAAGCCCACCATAATTGAGAATGGAAAATTTTTAGTTGCATCTCCCATCGGATATTCATTTCAATGGTATAGAAACGATAGTCTATTACCTTTAGAAACTACTTCGGTATTGCCCTATAATCAAGAAGGAAAATATTGTGTGGTAATAAGCAATGGTATTTGCGAAGATTCTGCCTGTGTGTTGTTTACATCGCCAACTTCTTTACACGAAAATCAAACTGTTTCGGTAAGTGTATTTCCCAATCCTGCTAAGCGCTTTATAGTGGTAAAAGGTGTGTATAGTGCTGCCAATTTTTCATTGTTGGATATATGTGGGCGTGTAAAGAAAGTGCCCATTCTTGTTGGCGGTGCAGGGAAGTATCAATTGGATGTATTGAATATAGAACCCGGTATGTATTTTTTGAATATAGATTTGCCGGAAACTTCCATTACACAAAAAGTAATTATACAGCACTAATGAATGCTTTTGCAAAACCACGTTTATTGGTTACCGGAGGGTCGGGCTTTTTGGGCACGCATCTTATGCGTATGGCACTTTCAAAGTTTGAGGTGCATTACATTGCGCATAAGCAGATAAGCCCTATAAATAATGTTTTTGCTCATAATGTTTCTTTAAATTATTTCCCTGCATTGGAGCAAAAGGTACGGCTGTTGCGTCCCGATTTTATACTGCATTTGGCGGCCGATGCCAATGCCAATCACTGCGAAGTTTTTCCGTGGAGTAGTTGGAAAATAAATGTGGAAGCCACTAAACACTTGGCATTGCTTGCTGCCACAGAGGGTATTAAGTTGTGTTTCGCCTCAACCGATTTGGTTTTCGATGGCACCAAAGGTACTTACGATGAAACCGATATACCCAATCCCATCAATAAGTATGGTGCACAAAAAGTAGAGGCGGAAAAAATAGTATTGTCGTTGGCACCTCGTGCAGCAGTATTTCGTTTGCCTTTAATGTTTGGCAATCCGGTGGGCAAGCAAAATTATTTTTCGCAAATGATTGCCGACCTAAAAGCACAGCAAGAAGTAAAATTATTTATAGATGAATTTAGAAGTGTTTGCGGTGTAAAGAGTGTGGCACAAGGTGTTTTATCGCTTATGGAGCGTGCCGAAGGTGTTGTACATTTGGGAGGAAACGAACGGCTTTCGCGCTATGAATTTGGCATACTTGCTGCAAAGGTTTTTGGGTGCGATATTTCTCTAATTAAGCCTTGTTTGCAATCAGATATTAACATGCCGGCTCCCAGGCCAAAAGATGTGTCGTTAAATTCAACAAAGGGAATATATTTGGGTTTTAGACCGTTAGGTGCAGAAGAAGAATTACGACTGATTGCGCATGAAGCAACCCTCAATTGATAAGAGATTTCTGTTGTTGTTATGCTGGAGCTTGTGCTTGCCGGCATGGTTGTTTTCGCAAGAATCGGGGCGCTACAAAATTGTTTCATACAACGTAGAAAATTTTTTTGATACGGTTAGTGTATCAAAATCGCGCGACCAGGATTTTACACCCTCCGGTAAGTTTGAGTGGAATACGCAGCGCTACCAAACTAAAATTGCCAATCTTTCAAAGGTAGTAAATACTGTGTGCGATACTACGCCACTACTTTTTTTGGGCGTGTGTGAGGTAGAAAACAAAAAGGTAATTCGCGATTGGTTAAAGCACCCTGCTATGGCAAAGCACAAACTTACTTTTATACATTTCGATTCTGTGGATCCGCGCGGTATTGATGTGGCTTTGCTGTACAATAGAAAACTTTTCAAACCAAAGTATAAGGAGCTTCTTCAACCTAAATTCGATTTTGATACTTTGTACAGAGCACGCGGTATTCTTTATGTAAGAGGCAAGTTTGGAAAAGAAGAAATACATGTGTTTGTGAATCATTGGAGCAGTCGCAAAGGTGGAGCAGAAAAGAGCGATTCGCGCAGAATAAAAACTGCTGAACTTTTACGAAAGAAAATAGACGAGATAAATGCCAAGCAATACAATGCCAAAATTATTGTGATGGGAGATTTTAACGACCCTCCGTTTGCCAATAGCGTTGCCGAAGTATTGCAGGCAAAACAAAGCAGCATTGCACTTAAAGAGAAAGTGCTATTTAACTTAATGAGCGAAGCGGCACAGCGCGGGCAATACACTTTCAACTTTGAAGGTGAGCAAGATATGCTCGATCAAATTATTGTTTCAGAAAACTTTGTACGCAGCGATTGTAACTTGTGTATAGATAAAAAGCGCGGCTATGTTTTTCAACCCAAATGGTTGATGTATAAAAGCAGCAAATTTGGTGTAATGCCATTTAGAACTTACGAAGGCTTTAAATATACCGGAGGTTTTAGCGACCACCTTCCTGTTTATACCGATTTGGTAGTGAAATAGTTGTGGTTTTCTTGTAAGAAACAGCCCTGCCACCATAAAATTTATGTACGTTTGAAAGGCTTTTTTTAAAACAATACAATATGGATTTTAAAAAACTGGAGCGTAAGACCATTGATATTATCAATGAATGGGAAAGCGATATTGATAATTATACCATGGAGCAGTTACTTCAAAAACCTGCAGAAAATTCATGGAGTATAGGGCAAGTATATATTCATTTATGGATGGCAGCCAAGGGCTTTTTCTTTAAAAATATACAGCGCATTGCCGATGGCGATGAGAAGGTAAAGGCCAACGGCTCTAAAAACTTTTCGGGATATGTAGTGTTTGTATTGGGAATGATGCCATCCATAAAAATTGAAATGCCCGGTAGTGTTGCAGTGCAGCCCAACCAGCCCGAAAGTAAGGAGCAACTACATAAAAGAATGAATGAAGTGAAAATGATGGTAAGTGAGAATGTGCAACGTATGCACACCCTTTCGCCTACCGCCACCGTAAAGCATCCATTCTTAGGATACCTTACTGCTGCAGAGTGGTTGAAATTATGCTCCATGCACTTTAACCATCATGTAAAGCAAAAACAGCGGATAAAGAGGCACTTTGGTTTTTAAGCACTTTATTTGCCAATATTTTACTATGATATTTTTTAGAAAACTAATTACATATTTTGTTCGTGGCTTACTGCTTGTAGCACCTGTGTTTGTAACGTTTTATGCTATCTGGTTTATGTTTAGCTGGCTCGACAACAATGTTACAGATGTTACCGAACTTATTATTGGCAAGCGCATTCGAGGTATTGGAATTGCCATCTTGTTTTTGCTTATTACTTTCATAGGATTGTTAGGTTCTACCGTAATCTTGCAGCCACTGCTTGTTTTTATTGAAGACCTTTTAGAGCGCACGCCTTTGGTAAAAGATATTTATGGTTCCATGCGCGATTTTATAGAAGCGTTTTTGGGAAACAAGGCAAAATTTAAGCATCCGGTTACGGTTGAAGTTGGCAAAGGAACAGGCATTTTTAGAATTGGATTTATTACCCAAAAAGATTTGAACAGTATAAAAATTGCCGATAAAGTAGCGGTATACCTGCCCTTTAGTTACAGTATTGCAGGCTATGTGGTATTGGTGAATAAAGAGCAAGTACAACCGCTCGAAGGTGTTACTCCGGCAGAGGCTATGAAGTTTATATTGAGCGGAGGCGTAACTAATTTTGAAGAATAAACAATTGAAGCAATGCGTTTTTTAATAAAGTTAATGGTGGTATCGCTGCTTGCGGCAGTAGTTATTTTCCTGCTGCAATCCAATACAAACCTCATTGCCGATTTTGTGAATTTTAGTTGGTTGAGTTTGTTGTTTTTGGTAGCAGTTACGTTGGTTTCGTATTACTTGCTTCAAATTGGTTTAAAGCTGAAGGGGCATGCGCAGTTTATGCAATATTTTGGCGCTATGTTTGGCTTCAAAATTTTTGCATCGCTGCTGTTTGTGTGCTATTTTATTTTTGTGGAGCCAATTGCCAATAATAAGTTTGTGTTGTTGTTTTTTGCACTATATGGCGTGTTTACCGGAGTGTTGGTAGGCGAAGCTTGGCAAATACTCAAGCAGAAAAAATAAAGTAGTACCTTTTTTCTTCCATTCTTACCCGAAGCGGAATAGTTATAGTTAGAACCATTTCTTTTGTTGTATAAGGCAATTAAAGAAATTAACTATGACCAAGAAAAGACAATTGAAAGTTCCACTCCCTACAACATTGGGCGCGTTAAAGTCTTCGGGTTATGAGCCTAAGAGCATTAAAGATGAATTGCGCCAAAATCTTATTGCTAAACTGCAAAACAAAGTGCCCGTTTTTGAAGGAATTATTGGCTACGAAAACACCGTAATTCCGGAAATTGAAAGAGCCATTCTTGCCAAGCATCATATAAACCTATTGGGTTTGCGCGGCCAAGCAAAAACGCGCATTGCACGGCAAATGGTAAACCTTTTAGATGAATGGTTGCCTGTAGTAGAAGGAAGTGAGGTAAACGACAATCCTTTTGAACCCATCTCGTTTTATGCTCGAAAGCTAATAGAAGAAAGGGGCGATAACACTCCTATTTCGTGGCTGCACCGCAGCGAGCGATATGCCGAAAAATTGGCCACGCCCGATGTAAGTATTTCAGATTTAATTGGCGATATAGATCCCATAAAAGCAGCCAATAAGCGCATTAGTTATGCCGATGAGGAAGCCATTCACTTCGGTATTATTCCGCGCAGCAATCGCTGTATTTTTGTAATAAACGAATTGCCCGATTTGCAGGCGCGCATACAAGTAGCACTCTTCAATATTTTACAAGAAGGCGATGTTCAAATTCGCGGCTTTAAATTGCGTTTTAACTTAGATTCCCAATTTGTATTTACGGCTAATCCTGAGGATTATACCAATCGCGGCAGTATAGTAACGCCACTTAAAGATCGCATTGGCGCTCAAATTCTTACGCACTATCCTACTAGTATTGAACATGCAAAAGCTATTACAAAGCAGGAGGCTGCCATTTCGGAAACGCAGCAAAAAATAGAAGTAAGCAATTTGGTGGCAACGCTAATTGAACAAATTGCAGTAGAAGCACGCAGTAGCGAATTTGTAGATACCAAAAGCGGTGTAAGTGCACGCTTGGCTATTTCAATTTATGAAACAGTAGTGAGCGCTGCCGAGCGGAGGATGTTGTGCAATAAAGATACCGAAGGATTTGTGCGCATCAGCGATTTGTATGCTGCCATTCCAGCTATAAATGGAAAAATAGAATTGGTGTATGAGGGCGAGCAGGCAGGCGCAGCAAAAGTGGCTCAAAGCCTTATAGGAAAGGCTATTCGGAGTTGTTTCTTAACCTTGTTCCCGGATCCAACAGCTCTTAGAAAGCGCAAAGAAAATTCAATATACAAAGAGGTAGTAAGTTGGTTTGCCGATAATAACAGTTTAGATCTGCTGCTAGGCGAGAACAATAAAAGCTATCAACTTAAAATTGATGTAGTTGAAAATTTAGATGCCATTTTAAACGAGCAACACAGTATGCTTTCATTCAACGAAAGGTATGTGATGAAGGAATTTATTTTGCATGCTTTGGCAGAATATTCGCAAATAGGAAAAGCTGTTATTACCGGAGAGGCCATTCAATTTAAAGACTTGTTTAAGTCTGTTTTCAATATCGAGAATATGGATTGATAGTACATCAAAGTTTTACGGTATTTCATTTTTTAGTTACTTTATAGAATGGAAAATGAATCGGCTTCATTGTCAAGTATTAAAAGTTGGGCAGAGGCAGATCGCCCTCGCGAAAAGTTGTTGCTGAAAGGCAAAGAGGCATTGAGCGATGCAGAGCTGTTGGCAATTATTCTTGGGTCGGGCAGTGGCAGCGAAAGTGCTGTGGATGTAGCCAAAAACTTATTGCATTCAACACAAAACAGTTTGTTGGAATTAGCAAAGCGCGATGTGAATGCCTTAAAGAAATTTAAAGGCATTGGCGATGCAAAGGCTGTTGCCATTGTGGCTGCAATGGAGTTGGGTAGAAGGCGGCAGGCAGAAAATGCACTTCAAAAAATCGTAATTCAATCTTCGCACAGTGCATATGAAGTGTTGCTGCCTTACTTGGCAGATTTACCCCATGAGGTATTCATGGTTTTGCTGTTGAATCGCAAGAATGAACTTGTTGGCAGAGTAAAAATGAGTTCGGGAGGAGTAGCAGGTACAATTGTAGATACAAAAATGATTTTGAAAGAAGCGATACAAAGTTTGTGTAGCGGTTTGGTGTTGGCACATAATCATCCAAGTGGAAATCCCGCACCTTCGGCAGAAGATAAAAGGATTACACAGCAGCTAAAAGAGGCGTGTAAGCTCTTAAATTTCTCTTTGTTAGATCATATTATTGTTGGCGAACAGCGCTACTTTAGCTTTGCAGACGAAGGCTTGTTGTAAGCCATTTTCAACTTTGCATAATGTGGTTTCCTATACTGCAGTTTAAACATTTTTTTGGCAGACAATACGTGTGGTTTAATTGCAATATCCCTTGTGTATCTAGAGCACTTTCGGCAGTAAAGCCATATTGCTTATACAAATTGGTTGTAGCATTTTTTTCGGGTGGAAACTGGCGCAAAATGTCTAGAGATTTTTCCACCATCAATTCGTTTCCGGTATTTTTTCCGTAGGCAAAAAGCAGCGGTGCCACAGCGTTTACGGCAAGTATCTGCTGAGTGTTTTTTCCAATGCGTGTAAACTTATTTTCTGCCGCTTCATTAAACCTGAAATGCGTTTTCCAGTAGGTGTTTACATCTAGCGAATGCAAGAATGGAGTAAGGAAGTGGATGTTGCTTTCCAATAGTTTTGAAAAAAGCGATTGTGCGGCATTGGCTAAGGCTGCTAGCTGTGCCAAACGGATAGTAGGAAAATTAGCAGGGCGGGTTTTTGCCCATTTAAAAATTCCTGCATTTAGTGTAGGTAATTGGTGTAGCTGCTTTAAGTAATTGAATTCTCTTTTTAACAGTATGGGGTAATCATCGGTAAAGGTTTCTTGGAGCAAACCTGCTACGCCAAAAATTAGGGCTTCAATTTGTGTGGTGTTGCCATAGTGTTTCGCAATAATTTTTAGGGGAATTTGTGTTGCGGTTTGCTCTAGCGCATCGCCATGAATGCCGCTACCTAAGTATCTTGCCATTAGTTGCCAGCATACTTGTTCCCAGTTGCCATTGCTGTTTTTTAGCAACCTTTCTATATGGTTTATTTTAGACTCTAATCGCTCTATGCTCGCCCTCTCCAACATGTTTTTTTTAATCAACTCATTTGTGTTGGCAACAGAAGCGGCACACGGAAAAGGCAATTGATTATCCATCAAATTTTGATATTGTGCCAAAAGGTTTTGGGCAATATTATTTTGCAGTTCTACGCACGGAATAGTGGTGTTTTCCAAGCATTCAACATACGTGGAAGATGTGTGCAGTACCACATGCAGAATTACGTTTTTGTATGCAGCATCTTTGTGGTGGCGGTGTGTGTACCAATCTTTTCCATCAACATGAATTTCAATATTCCCAGCCCAAGTTTTATTGCCAATTTTAATTTTTGCATTAAAGAAATCGGGGCCGCTGTTGGTGTTGTGTATGCCTGGGTGCAAAACTTCAATTGGTTCTCCGGATTTGGTTTGTAAACCTTGGTTATTAAATAGGCGGAATTTCCACAGGTAGTGCAATAGCGATTCGGTCATACACCGAAGATACAAAAGACCCTAAAAGAGAAATGCTTTCTTTTAGCGTTTATTTTTTTGTGCGTTCACACTGCAATTGTTTTCATTAAACAAGCGGCTGTAAAGCTAAATGCACCAAACATTAGCATTATTGTATTTCAAAATATTTTGCCACTCTCTTAATTAGTTATTTATGAAAAGAAATTTACTGCTGTTGTTGTTGGGACTAAGTGTGGTAAGCATCCGTGCTCAATTGAAATCACCGGCCGATTTAAGTTTCGGAAAGAATAAATCAACTGCAAAAAAGTTGCTAAAGCGCGGAGCCGTTGAAGCAGCCATAACATATTTAGAAGCGGCAGCAGAAAAAAAGAAAGGCAATAAGCGTATCGAAAAGCTATTGGCTCCAACAGCATTGCAAGCTCGAAATTATGCGGAGGCAGCACATTATTTTTCGCTGTTGATGGAGCGCGATAAAAAGCAGAAAAACCCCGAACTTATTTATTATAAAGCCACTGCATTGCAGCAGCAAGAAAAATACGATGAAGCAATTTTATTATTCAATCAGTTTAAAAAACTTGCTGTTGACGATAAATTTTCAGACTTGGTAAAGGCAACCAAGAAAGCAATAGAAGGTTGCAAATTGGGTATAGCACAAAAAGACTCTTCGGTGAAAAAGGAGTTTAAGGCAATACATCTCGAAGGTGGCATAAACACTACTGCCGATGAGCAAAGTGTGGCTTTTCAAAACGAGAAAAATTTGTTGTTTTCTACATGGAACAACAGCCTGACTGCCACCACAAAAAAGATATGGAATTTTGCCGATAGGTCCACATTGCAATTGGCGCAGCAGCAAGGAAATACTTGGCAATTAAAAGAAAGTTTTTCGGCACTGAAAGAAAGTACAGATGGGCAGTATGTAACCACACCTTCGTTTTCAGACGATGGCCACACCTTGTATTTCAGTATGTGTAAAGAAGAGGTGGCGCTGCAATGGCGTTGCGATATTTACAAAAGCGATATGGCAAATGGCGTATGGCAGAAAGCAGAAAAGTTGAACACAAGCATAAACCTTCCTACGGCAAATAATTTGTGGCCGCATGTGGGCAAGGCTCCCGGTGGCGAAGAAGCGCTGTACTTCAGCAGCAACCGCAATCCGGGAAAAGGGTACGATTTGTTTTATGCTGTGCGAAATGGCGATGGCAGTTTTCAGCGGGCTAAAACCTTAGGAGCGCCAATCAATACCAAAGGCGATGAAATTGCTCCTTTCTACGATTACGAAAGCAATACACTGTTTTTTAGTACAAATGGAATGGGAGGTCTAGGCGGTTTTGATGTGGTAGGTGCACAGCGCTTGGTAATTGGCGATTTTTTGAATCCGGAAAATTTGGGTATGCCCGTAAATAGTGGTGCCGATGATTATGGTTTTGTATATAAAGCACGCAAAAACACAGGCTTTGTGATAAGCAATCGCCAGTCTGTAACCAATACTGCTTGCACTACTTGCAACGATGATGTTTGGCTGCTCCAAACCTCAAGAATTTATCCTGCGGTGAAAGGAGAAGTAGTGCGTTGGAATGTAGGTAATAAAGAAGCTGTTACCGATGCCTATGTGTCGCTTGCCGAAATAACTACCAATACGCAAGCAGGTTACATGCAAGCTATAGACGGCACATTTTTCTTTGATGTAGAAGCAGAGCAGAACTATAAATTGGTGCTAAAACGCGAAGGCGCAGCCGATATTGAAAAAACATTTTCTACTGTTGGCTTACAAAAGAGCGATACGTTCTTTTTTAGTTTGGTAGTAGATAGTATTCCAGCGGTTAAAGATTTTGTTGGAGCAAAATTGGCAACTGTATTTTGGGATTACGATAAATTTCAACTTACACCAACCGCTCCCGACAGCTTAAAGAAAGTAATTGATTTTTATACTGCAAACCCGCAATATATCATAGAAGTTGGCTCACATACCGATAGTAAGGGCGATAGCAAATACAATTTACAATTGAGCGAAAAAAGAGGTGCAGCAGTAGTAAAGTTTTTGTTGAATAAAAAAATTCCTGCAAAGCGCATTGTAAATAAACCGTACGGAGAAGATAAGCCGCTGGCTCCCAATACCACTTCAGATGGGCAAGATAATCCCGAAGGCAGAGCCTTAAACCGCAGAACAGAATTTACGGTAATAGAAAAGGTGAAAGAATAAGTACCGTTCAACTGTTTTATATGCCAAGCATATAGCTGTAGGGCTACAATTCCATTTCAAAAAATACACGCTCTACATTTCCTTTCAGCGGTGGTTGAAATTTGCTTACCCTAACTTTAAGCAATTGAATTTGTGTAAATGCAGATTTTACCTGCGTTGCAATACGTTGGCACACATGCTCTATTAGCCTGCTGTGTACATCCATTTCAGCTTTTGTAATCTTATATACTTCTTCGTAGTTTATGGTTTTGCGCAGGTCATCGGTGGCAGCAGCATCGGCTACTTCTACCTGCATGTAAATATCAACGGTGTATTTACCGCCTAGCACTTGCTCTTCTTTATAGTAGCCGTGGTGTGCATAAAACTGCATTCCTTCTATTGCAATTAAGCTCATGCTGCAAAGGTTATATTTAGTTTTTAATGTGCCTATCTTTTTTCGGTAGAGTGTAGTAAATAGCGGGCAAATAAGTGGTGTACTATTATTGCAAAAACTTTCAAAAGGGTTTCATTGTTTATTCTAATAGCTTTCTTCTATTTTCACCTTTATGACCGAAGTTAAAAACCAGCCATTCACAGAGCTTGATTTCTTTAGAAAGCGATTAAGTTCCATAGAAAGGCTTGCTGCCACCAAGCAACAGCAAATGAACTCTTTGCTCGAAATTACCGAAGCAGTAAACCATAACATGCCTATTTATGCCATTACTAAAATCTATGAAAATATATTGCGTGCCCACCAAGGTGTTGGTAGCGTAGCACTGCTAATGAAAGATGTAGATCAACAATGGCATTGCGAGTTGCAGAGCGATAGTGTAGGCACAATAGAAGATTGCGAAGCCATGGTGGCAAGCCTGCTTCAATACAAAAGTACTTACAAGATAAAACCTACAGATGGCGGCTTCCTAAGCAACTTTGAATATATCATTCCCGTTTTTCATAAAAAGGAACCCATTGGGTTTTCGTTTATCGGTAAAATAAAAGAAACCGATGGCGATGCACAAGAAGAAAAGTTGAAGTTTATTCAAACCATTACCAATATTGTAGTGGTGGCAAACGAGAATAAAAAACTCTTTAAAAGCCAGTTGGAAAAGATGCTTATGGAGAAGGAATTTGTGGTGGCAGAAGAAATTCAGCGCACGCTTATTCCGGAAAAGTTACCCAACAATGAACAAATTGAAGCTGATGCTTTTTACAAAGCACACAAAAGTATCGGGGGCGATTACTACGATCTAATTCAACTCTCTGAGAAAGAGTTTATTTTTTGCATTAGCGATGTAAGCGGCAAGGGTGTTTCGGCAGCTTTGATTATGGCAAACCTACAAGCCAACCTGCGTATTTTAGCTATGCGTAATTATCCGTTGGAGCAGTTGGTAGATATGCTAAACCGCAATGTGCGGGGCATTACCAAAGGCGAAAAGTATTTTACCTTTTTTATTGGTTTAGTAAATTTGGAAACCCGCAAACTTACTTATGTAAATGGCGGCCACACGTCTTCGCTTTTGCTAAATGGAAGTGAGTTGATACAGTTAGATAAAGGCTGTACTATCTTAGGAATGTTCGAAATGCTTCCATTCATAAGTGTGGGCGCGGTGGTACTCGAAAAAGATGCCGTAATAGTAAACTATACCGATGGCTTGTCTGAAGCATCGGATCCGGAGGGTAATTTATTTGAAAGCGAACGCATAGAGGCATTTTTACAGCAGCATGGGCATCTTCCGCTTGCAACGTTTAATGCCAATCTTATTCAAGAAATGATAAATTTTAAAAAAGGTACCGACTACGATGACGATTTAACGTTGCTCACTATCCGTATCCGCTAAGCCATGAGTGGCCATAATTACAATAAGCGAGATAAAAAAGAGGTATAGCGTTCCTATTTTATCGGTCTCCAGCATATCGTTTAGCGTAAGCGAAACATAAATGCTCATGAGTGCCACAAGTGCAGCCATTACCACATACGCATTATGAGTGCTTGTTTGTGTATGAAAAGCATTTTCGCCAACTATAAAAATAGTAGCAGTGAGTATTAAAAAAATGCAGAGTCCCACTATGCCTTGCTCCACCCAAAGCGTAAGAAAATAGTTGTGAATGGTAGAGCGTTCTTCGTTGTCGCTCACCCAAGTTTCAAAACTGGAAACAGCATATTTTTTGTAGAACGGATAAAAGTTGCCGGGGCCAACTCCCATCAGGGGTCTGTCGGCAATCATACGCACGCCCGCAATCCAGCGATACACGCGCTCCATGCTACTTACATCTTTTCCTTCTAAAGTGGCGTTCAGGTGGTCGCCAAATTCATCGTGCCAAATCGTTTCGTCAAATTCGGGAGCATGTTTTAAGTAGCGGTTATTATCTGTAATATACACGGCACCCAAAATGGCTGCAATGGCAGCAACAGCTAAAGCCAACTTTACCAAACGCCATTTTACAATAAAGAAAAACGGAATCATAAGTACTATGGCGCCAATGGCTGCACGGGTGTACGAAAAATAAATGGCTGCCACAAAAAATACCTTTGCAAATAGCAAAAGCCAGTGTTGCCAAGAGCCTTTTTTGTACCATGTAGCTGCCAGCCACACAAATGGATAAAAAGCCATGAGCATTAAGGCATAGTTTACGTGGTTACTAAAAAATGGACCTACACAACTGTTTATTTCTTCAAATCCAAAACCGGTTAAAGCATGGCGGATGAAAATAATTGTAGTGGCAAAAAGCAATGTGCCAAAGATGCACCAAAATGCTGTTTTTAAATGTTGGTGCGAACGAATAACAATGGCTGTTAAGTACACAAATACAGTGGTGTACCAAATTTTAGCAAGAAAAATTTTTAGCGAAACGGTGAAATTTAAAGAGTTGAGGGCAGAAATAAAAAACCATGCTACATAAAGCAGTAAGAGCAATAGTACCGGATGGTTCAAAAAATTTGTTGAAAGAAATTTAGGCTGCGTAAGCAAAAAGAAAAATGTAACCAGCATTAAACCAACCATGAGCGGCTCGGTGGGCAAATCGGTTGCCAAAGAATTGCTAAAACTATATTCAAAAGAAACTGGCAGCGAAGCCAGCAGTAAAAAATACAGCAAATTAAAGTTGGTAATACCCAGCCAAATTGCAGGAACCAAAGCCGGCACGCCTGCCAGCGGTAAAAAGTCGAAAGCAAAAGCTCCGGCTATACAAGCAATGGTGAGTATGCCGTAGCTCCAAAATATTCCCAAATGCAGCTTGGAAATAGCGTTCATTTAAGCAGCGTTCAATTGTTTTCTAAACGTGTTGAATTGCTCTAAAAGTAAAGCGCCTATGCAAGAAAAAATAAATGCAATGGCAAATGCAATAATTACAATAAGTGTGCGCTGAGGCTTTTCTCTTCTATCCGCAGCTTCGGCTTTTTCAACTACGCTTATGGAGGAAACAGTATTGGCTACCGATACTTTTAACTGGTCTTGAATATTGCTTTTGTTTAGCATTTCGCGTTGGGTATTGTTAATTTCTCGGAACAATTGGCGTACCGTTTCGCGGGCCAAAAAGTTATCGCCATCTACCAATAACTCGCCATACTGGCTAAATGTAATTCGCAATTTATGTTCTTTAATAAGTGAATCTGCTTTTAAATTTAAACCACTCAACTTGGTAGATTCTTTTTGTATATCTTCTTCCAAAGCGGTAAGCAACCTGCTTCGGTTTTCTTTAATAGCCTTGCTGTTACGTGTATCTAAAATTTTAACGATGGTATTTACAATAGTGGCGGCAAGTTTAGGGTCGGTATCAAAAAGCGATACTTCAATGGCATCTTTTTCAGTTTTAATGGCAGCATAGTTCTTTAGAAATTTCTTGTAAACTTTTGTTTTCCAAAAGGGTTTGTTTTTATCTATTTTGTAGTGTTCTACAATACCGAATTGCTCTATAATTTCTTCAATCAATTGTTTTGAATTGGCCATTGTAAGCAGGCGGTTTACATCGTTTTTGTCGCCATAGTAAGCCATTACCTGTGCTCCGTTGAAGATAATGCTGCGATCGTTTTGAGATTGGTTTATTGGGTAAAAAACCGATTGCGATAAATAGTATTCGTCTAAAACAAAAAGTGCTACCAAGGCAGCCACTACTGCCGATAAGATAGAAACACCCAAAATGTGTTTTTTCCACTTTAAGAGAATACGTGTTGCCGATACAAGATTCTGTTGTTCGCTCATGTAAGAAAAAATTATTCGGGCGAAAATAATCGAATATGTTTCCCTTGCTGAAAAGAAAACAATGGCTACACTTTTTTCACATATTTCTAAATAAGGTTTGCATAGTTCGCGGAAAAATTATTTTTGCCGCCTTAAATAAAGGAAAGTCATGTTTTGGACATTAGAATTAGCATCATACTTAGAAGACGCTCCTTGGCCATCCACCAAAGACGAGCTTATTGACTATGCCATTCGCTCCGGTGCTCCGGTAGAGGTTGTTGAAAACCTCCAAGAGCTGGATGACGATAGTGAAATGTATGAAGGTATTGAAGATATTTGGCCGGATTATCCCACCAAAGACGATTTCTTTTTTAACGAAGAAGAACATTAAAGCATATTCCAAACCGGTATAGTGTAAGCACGAAAAGCAGAGCCGCCTTTTATGGGTGGCTTTTGTTTTTTTAGAAGTGCAGCCGCAAACCGGAAACTTTTGCTGTGTTTTCAACAATAAAAAAGCGCAAATCAACATTTCGTAAAAAAATCATTTGTATTTCATGCCCAAAGCCTTACTTTCGCGCGGCTTTTTGAAAAGTAACTATAAATGAAAAAGTATATTTTATTCCTCTTTACTGCCGTTTTAACGTTGGGCACTTTTGCCACCGAAGAAGCCGCAGCAGGGCAAGAAACAGCAGCAAAACAGGAGATTTTTAATCCAACTCCTATGATTTTGCATCACATTGCCGATGCCAATGAATTTGAAATCGTGCATGGTGTAGCAGTGCCACTTCCTTGTATTATCTACAACAGAACCACAGGCACTACTTCTTTCTTTATGAGTAATAATGAAGAAGCAATGGCAGCTGCCGGATACCACATGCACCACGGCAGAGTAAAGCCAATAAACGAATCGGAACAAATTTTAGACCTTTCCATTACCAAAAATGTTTTTGGAATGTGGATGGCTGCTATATTGTTGTGTGTAGTATTTTTTAGCGTAAAAGGCGCTTACGAAAAACGTAAAGGCCAAGCTCCTAAAGGCTTGCAATCGCTTATGGAGCCTGTAATTCTGTTTATTAGAGACGATGTGGCAAAACAAGCGTTGGGGCATAAAGCCGATACTTATTTCCCGTATGTAATGGCTATTTTCTTTTTTATATTATTCAATAACCTATTGGGCTTAATCCCTATTTTCCCGGGCAGCGCAAACGTTACCGGAAATATAGCAGTTACTATGGCTTTAGCGCTTATTACAGGTATAGTAATCAATGTAAAAGCCAATAAGCACTATTGGAAACACATCTTTTTGCCCGATCCAATTTGGTTGGCACCATTATTAGTGCCGGTCGAGTTGTTGGGCGTATTTACAAAGCCCATTACGCTAATGATTCGTTTGTTTGCCAATACTGCGGCAGGACACATTATTGTATTGAGTTTGGTAAGTTTAATATTTGTATTTGGCAGCATTTGGGGAACTGTGGGTTCTGGAGCCGGTATTGCAGTGGCCATACCATTTACATTGTTTATCAGTGTTATCGAAGTTTTAGTGGCGTTTATTCAGGCATTCATATTTGCTATGCTTTCGGCAGTGTTTATAGGAATGGCAGTTGAAGACCACGAAGGGCACGAAGCATTTTAAGTTTGTATTTAATAACCAATAAATAGTTCAGAAATGTTGAACACAGTATTGTTAGAAGCAGCGGTTCCCGGAATCGCAGCTATTGGAGCCGGAATTGCAGCCGTAGGTGCTGGAATCGGTATCGGAAAAATTGGTAGCAGCGCAGCAGAAAGCATCGCTCGCCAACCGGAAGCAACTAACGACATCCGCGCAGCCATGATTTTGACTGCAGCGTTTATCGAGGGTGTTGCCCTGTTTGCGGTGATTGTGGCATTGTTGAAATAATGCTCCAACCGAATTTTAAGCTGTCCTGCGATTGGGGTTGCCACGCAGGCAGCTTTTTTAAAAAGAAAGTATTGAATTAAAATATAAAGAGTACACATGTTTACATTATTATCAGAAGGAAGCGCATTTAGCCTAATAACTCCGGATCCGGGTTTAGCAATTTGGACCGTAATTATCTTTGTATTGTTATGGGTAATCTTAGGAAAGTTTGCATTTAAGCCAATTGCAAATGCCTTAAAAGAACGCGAGCAAAGCATAGAAAGCGCCTTAAAGAGCGCAGAAGCTGCTAAAGCAGAAATGGCAAATTTAACTTCTAAAAACGAAGCACTATTAAACGAAGCCAAAGAAGAGCGCAACAAAATTATTGCCGATGCTAAAAAAGCAGCCGAGCAAGTAAAAAGCGATATTGTTGCTAAAGCACAAGCCGAAGCAGATGCTAAAGTACAGCAAGCATTGCGCGAAATTGATAACCAAAAACGTGCAGCATTGGCAGATCTTAAAAACCAAGTTGGTGTAGTTGCTTTAGAAATTGCCGAAAAAGTAATTCGCAAAGAGTTGAAAGGCAATGCAGAGCAGCAAGCCTTTGTGGCAGATTTGGTAAAACAAACCAACCTTAACTAATTCCGGAAATGCAATGTTTTAGGTTAGAGCCTAAAGCCTTCTAATCAATAAAATTAAATTATGAGTTCATTTCGCTTAGCTTCCAGATATTCAAAATCTTTGTTGCAATTGGCGCAAGAGCGCAATGCTTTAGAAACGGTTTATACTGAAGTAGTAGGCATTCATGCACTTACGGCAGGCAGCAAAGAGTTAAGATTATTATTGAAAAGCCCCATTATTACTCCCGATAAAAAATTGGCTGTTTTAAAAAAGCTATTCGATGGTAAAGTGAGCGAGCTTACCTATAAGTTCTTAGAACTTTTGGTAAAGAAAGGCAGAGAGTCCTTTATTCCAGATATTACTGCTGCTTTTATTGAGCAATATAAAACACTTAAAAAGATAACTACCGTGACCCTTACATCGGCAACTAAATTAGATGCCGCTACGGTAGAAACAATTGTAGCTACATTAAAGAAGCAAGCCAATCTTTCAGAAATTGATCTAAAACAAAAAATAGACGAAAGTTTAATTGGCGGTTTTGTACTGCAATATGGCGATAAACAAATAGATGCCAGTGTGCAACGCAGCTTGCAGCAATTGAGCAGCGCTGTAATAGACGACAGCTTTGTAAAGAAATTCTAAGCGGCAGGTTCGTATCGCGTAGTAGTTTTTCTTGTTTAAAAAATCTAAGACTCTTCACTATATCAAGGCTTAGTGTAATATTGCATTACACACGGTTCAATTTCATTACATGATATTTCTTTTTATCGTATTATTCTACATGCTGGGCATTCGTATCGGCACGTATTTTATTTTCAAAAAACATGGTATAGAAGGTTGGAAGGCATTCGTGCCTGTAGTTTGCAGCAACGAATGGCAGCGCCTGATAGATAAGCCGCAGTGGTGGACATTTATGATGTTTATTCCGGGCGTAAACCTCTTTTATATTGCTTCGCAATTAACCGATTTAAGCACTGCCTACAACCGCCATAGTTTCTTGGAACATTTTGCAGCAGTAATGTTTGCCCCATTTTACTTGATTTGGTTGGGAGTTACAGAGCAAAAATGGGGAGGTCCTGCAGTTACCTATAAGCGTGGAGTGCTTCGCGAGTGGGCCGATGCCATTGTGTTTGCAGTGGTGGCTGCTTGGCTCATAAGAACTTTTGTGGCGGAGGCATACACCATTCCTACCGGCTCTATGGAAAAAACTTTGCTTATTGGCGATTTTCTGTTTGTAAGCAAAATGCACTATGGCGCCCGCGTACCAATGACACCACTTGCCATTCCGTTTTTTCACCATACCATTCCGGTATTAAATACCAATGCTTATTCCGAAATTATTAAGTTGCCATACATGAAGTTGCCTTCGTTTCAAAAAATAAAAAGAAACGATATGGTGGTGTTTAATTTCCCTGCGGGCGATACTGTAACCAAAGAGTTTGAAAGCGCCCAGCCTTATTACGATTTGGTACGGAAAGACGGAAGAGATAAAGTGTGGCAGCAATATAAAATTATTACCCGTCCGGTAGATAAGCGCGAAAACTATATAAAACGCTGTGTTGGCTTGCCGGGCGATAAATTAGAAGTGCGCGAAGGCGTATTGTATATCAACGACCAGCCAGCATACCATCCGGCAGGTTTAAATACTCCGTATTTACTTATTGCCAACGAATCGCAGAGTATTTCGCCCGAGGAAATGAATAACTTTGGAATTGAAATTCGTGGGCAATTAGACATGCCGGGGCATTATGTGGTGTTGATGACAAAAGAAAATGCCGACCGCTTCAGCAAACATCCTTTTGTGAAGAAGTTACAGCCGTGGAGCTACGACAAAAGTATAGACATGGGTTGGAATTTATTTCCAAACAGCGAGCGCTATTCGCATTGGAATATAGACAATTACGGCCCTATCTACATACCTAAAAAAGGCGCCACCATTACGCTAAACGATAGCACTTATGCTTTCTATAACCGCTGCATCCGCAATTACGAAGGCAACACTGTAGAGCAAAAAGACGGTAAGTTTTTTGTAAACGGAAAGGAAACTTCCACATTCACCTTTAATTACGATTATTATTGGATGATGGGCGATAATCGCCATAATTCGCAAGATAGCCGCTTTTGGGGATTTGTGCCCGAAGATCATATTGTAGGAAAAGCATGGTTTATTTGGTTAAGTTTAGATTACAATGCATCGCTGTTGAAAAAAATTCGTTGGGAAAGACTCTTTACCTCCGTGCACGGAAGGTATGCGCCTACCGAGAAAAAATATACAGACTAAGCACATGGAAAGGGAAGAGGTAATTAACGAGGTAAAAGGTATTTTTTCTGCCTATCTTGAAAAAAAAGGGCAGCGGAAAACCATTGAGCGCTTTGTAATTCTCGAAGAAATTTATTCCCGAACAGACCACTTTGATGCTGAGGTATTGTACATAGACTTAAAGCAAAAAAAGAAACTGAATGTAAGCCGCGCTACAGTTTACAATACATTGGATTTGCTGGTAAGTTGCGATTTGGTGAAGAAACACCAATTTGGAAAAAACCAGGCACAGTACGAAAAAAGCTATGGCTACAAGCAGCACGATCATATTATTTGTGTGGACTGCAAAAAGGTAGTAGAGTTTTGCGATCCACGCATTCAGCAAATTAAAACCATGATGGGCGATTTGCTCAATTTTACTATTACACACCACTCTTTAAATTTATATGGCATTTGCGGTAGCTGCCGTATTAAAAGAGAAAGCAAGTAAGCACACTAAAACAGTTTCATTTGGCTAATATTACCTTGTTCCAATTCAAGCAATGCTTGTTTGGTTTTTAAACCTCCGGCATAGCCAATGAGTGCTCCATTGCTGCCAATAATTCTATGACATGGAATAATAATTGAAATAGCATTGGCTCCATTGGCAGCAGCTACTGCACGAATAGCTTTGGTGTTGCCTAGTTTTTCCGATAAACTCATATAAGTGGCAGTTGCTCCGTAAGGAATGTTGCACAATGCATTCCAAACCTGTTGCTGAAATGGCGTACCTGCAAGCAATAGGGGCAGTTCAAAAGTTGTGCGCTCTCCCGAAAAGTATTCTTTGAGTTGGCACTGGGTGGTTTCAATAGTTGCAGAGGGCTTTTCTTGATAAGCAGCACTTAGGGTTTGCTGAATGCGTTTGTCTATTTCATTTCTTTTATGTCGGTAGCGCCAGTCGCATAAGCAAAGTTGCTCATTAAACGAGCCAAGTATCAATTCACCCAACGAAGTACTGAAATACTGGATACAGATATTCATAATAGCAGCAAAAGTACCATGCGCTATAAATCCAATGCTTTAATTACATCGGCTACTTCTTGAAAAGAATCTTTGCCTTTAATTACATAATGTGTAGCTCCTTTTGATATGGTGCGAGTGGCAACAAAATAGCTGGTTTGGCTACTTAGAATAATAACATATACTCCGGGATATTGCTTGTGTACTTGGTCTAAAATCTGCATGCCTGTTTGGGCATTCAGGTTAGAAGAGTTTAAATAATAATCTAAAACAACCACATCGGGTTGCACATCTTTCATGCGTTTGAGACAGTGCTCTCCCGTAGGGAAAAGTTCCACTTTGCCACACCCTTGCTCTACCAAAAAATCGCTGAGCATGGTGCCGAGCATTTCATCGTCATCGGCAATAAATATATTTTTTGTATCCATGTATTACTTGCTGTATTTCCTTAAACAAGGTTAAAGAAACAAATTCATTTTACAAGTACGCACGCAATTATTTTAAAAACATATATGCCATAGCAGGAACAGCACAAAGCGAAATAAGAAGAATTTGCCAACTGCGGGCTTTTAGTGCAGGAGTTCTAATAATTACAATGCTCCAAACCATTAGCAACACAAAATAGAGTGCCACCCAAAGGTAAAATGAGGTTTCGCTATCGGGGCCAAAACCGTGGTGTTCTTTGCTTGCGCCTAGATATGCTACTTGAAATAAGGTGCGTAATACTGCTCCAAAAATAAAGATGGAAAGTATTTTAATGTAGATGTTGAGCGCTTGCATAGTACGATGTGGCAACAAATATCTTGTAAGAGAAGATGCTGTTTAACTTAATGTCAATAAAACGTAGAAAGTAGTGGCTGAAATACAAAATAAAAAAGCAGAACCGCTTGCGCAATTCTGCTTTCACCAAAATATGATTGATATAATTATTTAGCGTATTTTTTCTTGAAGCGGTCAATTCTACCAGCTGTATCAACAAATTTCATTTTGCCGGTATAAAACGGATGGCTTTCGCTAGAAATCTCTAATTTAATCAATGGATATTCGTTGCCGTCTTCCCAAGAAGTAGTTTCTTTTGTGTTTGCACAACTTTTACCTAACCATGCTTTATCTAAAGAGATGTCTTTAAAAACAACGGTTCTATAACTGGTAGGATGGATTCCTTCTTTCATACAATTAAAATTTGGGAGTGCGAAGATAGTAAACCTGCTTAATTTTCCAAAATATTAGTTGGGGCAGTATGTTTTTTCGCCATCCAATACACCAAAGCGCCTGTAAGTGCGGGAATTACCACTGCCAGTGTAAGGCTGCCAATTACATATTGCAATAAGTTTTTTTGAATGGCAGCGGGCGAGAGTAGTTGGTTAAACTCTATGTGCATGGCGTTTTTGCCTAGCCACCAGCCACCAACTTTGTAGGAAGCAAAAATAAGAAACGGAATAAAGGGCGGCAAGCTAACATTGGATGCCAAAATGGTGATGGGTTTGTTGAGCTTAAAAAGAATGGCAGAAACTATAGCTCCTCCGGTGTGGAATCCCCAAAATGGCGATAAGCCCCAAAACAATCCGGTAGCTACCGATGCAGCTTTGGTAATTGGCGGTTCGTGCGAGCGCAGTATAACATCGCGAACTATTTGTCTAAAGTTTTTTTTTTAAGACTTCTAAAGAAGTTGCGCGGCTTTATCCATGCAAAGGTAAAAAACACCAAAACCGTATTGAGTACGCTAATGCGCGAAAAATCTTTGAACGGACGAAAGTGCGAAATGCGTTCCCCGGCAGGTGGGTAATATACTTTTACCGGAATGGCAATTACTTGCAATCCGCTCCATGCTCCGCGTACAATTACTTCAATTTCAAACTCAAATTTTCTGGTGAAAAAGCGAATGTTTTGCATGGCTTTTACCGGATACACTCTAAATCCGCTTTGGGTATCGGGGAGTTTAATGCCGGTTTCTAAGGTGAACCAAAAGTTTGAAAATTTATTGCCAAAGCTACTTTTGCCCGGCACGCTGTCTTGGTTCATATTGCGTGCTCCAATAATAATGGCATTGCCGTTTTCTTCGAGTGCTTGCAGCATGGCCGGCAAATCCGATGCAAAATGCTGGCCATCGGTATCCATAGAAATAACGTAGTGGTAACCGTGCGAAAGTGCAAACTCAAAACCTTTGCGCAGTGCCCATCCTTTGCCTTGGTTGGGAGTGTAGCTTAGCACTTTTAAAGTAGGATAGCGGCTTAAAATTTCGGTAGTATTATCGGTAGAGCCATCGTTTACCACACATACATCGTTGCTGTATTCCAGCACATCTTTTATTACTTGCTCTAAAGTTTTGCTGTTGTTGTAAGTAGGTAAAAGCACACAGCATTTAAGCGCGGTAAATTTTTCTTTAGTGTTCATTGGTAGTTTTAAAGTTGCCTTTGAATTTTAAGAAAAAGCGCTCTCCCGCAGCAATCGATGCAGAAGTATTGTATATGCCGTTTACAGGGGTGTTAAAATCTATTTGAACTTTAAGTTCGGGAGTGTGTTGCGGTTCAATAACATTCAAAAATTTTACGCTGCCAATGTCGGGTATTGATAGTTTGGTGTTTAAACCGTTTTCTAAAATTTCTTTCAGCATCTCAATTTGGCACACACCGGGCAGCACGGGCGAACCCGGAAAATGCCCGCTAAAAATAGGGTGGGCACCATTCAGCATAACTGTTGCCAGCAGCGACTGAGTTCCGGTTTGCAAGTGTATAACATCAAATAGTTTAGGTTGCAGCATGGTGCAAAGATAGAGGTGTAATTGTATTGGCGAAGAAAAACAGCTATTGAGCGTTAAAAAGAGTTTCGGGTAAGGTGCTGTTTACCACTTTGTTTGAAAAAGAAAGAAGCGTGTAGTCGCCACCGTCTTCGTGCAATTCTAAGCGTGTGGCAGTATAGTCGCGTTTATCCAGCACCAGCACAATAGACGATAAGAAACCTTTTATTGATTTTGAAAGTGGCGTAAGTTCAAGTTTTACCTGCTTATCGTTTTCCAAAATTTTTGAAGTAAAGTCTTTGCTTTCTAACATGCTTCCAGTAATGCTGCTTACAATTATTTTATTGAGCTGTTGAAAGGCTTTACTTTTTGAGATGCTTACTTTAGTGGTTTTTGTTTTATCTTGCATATAAGCATTAGAGCCGTTTACAATCATTGCCTGAAAATTGGGCTGGCGGTATTCTAAACGCACTTTGCCCGGCTTAGAAAAATAAAACACGCCTTTAGAGGCGCTTTTATCTTTCATCATACTTAGTTTTTTTTCTTGCACAAAATCGCATTGCACGCTTTGTATTTTAGAAGATGCGGCAGCGATTTTTTGTTTCAGTTCCTGCTCGTTTTTAGGCATGGCAAACTGCTGTGCCTGCATGGTTTGCAGGCTTGCAATAAAAAACAAGAATAAGGTAACTAAGCCGGTGTACATGTTTTACATATTCAGCGGGCGGTTTTCGGTAGCCATAAGGCAGGCTTCTTTAAACGCCTCGGTATAAGTAGGGTGCGGATGGCTCATGCGCGAAATATCTTCTGCACTGGCGCGGTATTCCATAGCTACTACGCCTTCAATAATTAAATCGGCTGCACGTGCGCCAATAATGTGTACGCCCAAAATTTCATCGGTTTCTTTATCGGCAATAACTTTTACAAAGCCGTCTAAATCTCCTGAAGCTCTGGAGCGGCCTAATGCTCTAAATGGAAATTTCCCGGTTTTTACTGTTTTTCCGGCAGCTTTTAATTCTTGCTCGGTAGCGCCAACTGCGGCAGCTTCGGGCCAAGTGTATGCCACTCCGGGAATGAGGTGATAGTTGATATGCGGTTTTTGACCTGCAATGGTTTCGGCAACAAATACGCCTTCTTCTTCTGCTTTGTGTGCCAGCATGGCGCCCACAATTACATCGCCAATTGCGTAAATACCGGCAACGGAAGTTTCTAAGTTTCCGTTTACGGGAATGCGTCCTCTTTCATCGGTTTTTATGCCAACGTTTTCGAGTCCTAAACCTGAGGTGTATGGACTTCTGCCAACGGCTACTAAACAGTAATCGCCTTTTAGTTCTAGTTTTTCTCCGGCCTTTGTTTCGGCAGTTACGGTTACATTTTTTCCTTTAGCGGTGGCTCCGGTTACTTTGGTGCCAAGGTGAAACTCCATGCCGTCTTTTTTAAGGATACGCAATAGTTCGCGGCTAATATCTTCGTCCATAGAAGGAACTATTTTATCTAAGTATTCAATTACGGTAACTTTAGATCCGAGCCTGCGGTAAACAGAGCCTAATTCCACACCAATAATTCCACCGCCAATTATGATGAGGTGTTGAGGAATTTCGCTTAGGCTTAGTGCTTCGGTGGAAGTAATAATGCGTTTTTTATCTATGGTAATAAATGGCAACGAAGTTGGTTTGCTGCCTGTGGCAATAATGGTTTTTTCGGTTTCAATTTCTTGTTTGCTGCCATCGGCTGCGGTAACGGCAATTTTGTTTTTGGTTACAAAACTTCCGGTGCCGGCATAAACATCAATCTTATTTTTTTTCATTAAGAAGGCAATGCCATCGTTGTTTTGTTTTACAATATCGGCTTTGCGGGCAACCACTTTTTTAAAATCTACTTCCAATCCTTTTACATCAATACCGTGGTCTTTGAATTTATGTGTTGCAGCATGGTAATGTTCCGAAGAATCGAGAAGTGCTTTTGATGGAATACAGCCCACATTGGTGCAAGTGCCGCCCAATGCGTTGGGGTATTTTTCTACTAGGGCAACTTTAAAACCTAATTGAGCACTGCGAATGGCGGCAATATAGCCTCCGGGACCCGAACCAATAACTGTTATATTATACATGTGTTACTATTTTTCTGGCTGCAAGTTGTAAAGTTGCAACGAGAAATAAAAACCATTTGTAGCAATTAAGGTTTATTATTGAAACTAATGCGTTTACAAGTTCATTTTAGAAGAGGGAAAAATGTTTTCTTCGCTGCCTTAGAAGTATGAAAAGCCTGCTAATTCTTTGGAAAGTTTTTACACAGAGTTTGCGCCTGTCGTTCGAAGAGTTGCGGGCTGCAAAGTTGCGTTCTTTTCTTTCGCTAATGGGAATTACCATTGGCATATTGTGTATAGTAAGCATACGCACGGCAGTAAATTCTATGGAAATGAATATCCGCAACAGTATAGAATCTATTGGCAACAATGTGCTGTATATTCAAAAATGGCCGTGGATATGGAGCGATAATTATCCTTGGTGGCGCTATGTGAACCGCCCGAGTGTGAACCCGCGCGAGATGCAGTTTTTAAAAGAGCGCCTAAAGAATGCTTCGGCAGTTTCTATTCAATACACGGTGGGTGGCAAAAGTATTATGGCAGGCGAGCGTACGGCAAGCGGGGTTTCTTTTGAAGGTGTTTCTTACGATTACGATAAAGTGAAATCGCTGGAGTTTGTGCAAGGGCGCTATTTTACGGCAGGTGAAATTTTGAGTGGTGCTCCGGTTGCCATTGTTGGAAATGAAGTGGCAGAAACGCTCTTTCCGGGCTTTGCACAAGTTGTAGGGAGAGAAGTAAGATTAGAAGGCATAAAAGTTACCATAATTGGTGTGTTGAAGAAAGAAGGGAACGATATACTCGGTTTTAGTGCCGATAACAATGCCATAGTGCCTTATGGAATTCTCAGCAACTTTATTAGTTTGAATAACAGCGAAAACGATCCGCTTATAGCCGTATTGCCCAAACCGGGAATAAAAGTGGCAGATCTTAAATACGAAATAAAAGGAACCATGCGCAGCATTAGGCGCTTGCCTCCCAATATAGACGATAATTTTTCGGTGAATCAGGTAAGTGTGTTTAGCGAAGGCATAAAATCCATTTTTGCGGTTATCAATTTGGCAGGTTTTATTATTGGATTTTTCTCGGTAATTGTGGGTGGTTTTGGCATTGCCAATATCATGTTTGTGAGTGTAAAAGAGCGCACCTACATTATTGGAATTAAGAAAGCTATTGGTGCTAAGCAGCTATACATTCTATTAGAATTTTTATTAGAAGCTATTTTGCTTTGTGTAATTGGGGGAATTGCAGGATTGCTGGCGGTGGTGGCACTTTTTCAAGTGTTGGAATATGGCTTAAAACATTGGGCAGAAACTGATTTCACATTCTTTATTACCGCAGAAAATATAGCCATAGGTATAGGTATTTCTGTAGCCACCGGAATTATTTCGGGTTTTATTCCGGCATGGAATGCATCGCGCATGAAGCCCGTAGATGCTATTAGGAGCTGAGCGCAGCATGCGTTTCTTGTAAAGCAAATTATCATCAGTTATCGATTTTTTTATACAGCACAGAAATTTTTTAGCCCCAATCCATAGTGGGCTTAACAAAAATTGACTACACCCGAAATGTTAAAAGCGTAACAGCTGGTTATATTTGTTGCCTTTCAAAAATAAAACATGGAAATAGTTTCTTCTTCATCGGTAAACATTAGCGAGCTTAATGAGCGCATCAATCGCGAGAGTGCATTTGTAGATGTGCTTAGTATGGAAATTGGGAAAGTAATTGTGGGGCAAAAGTATATGACCGAGCGCCTTATGCTGGCATTGCTTGCCAACGGACATATATTGCTGGAAGGTGTACCGGGACTAGCAAAAACGCTTTCTATAAAATCTTTGGCACAAGCTATAAATGCTAAATTCAGCCGTATTCAGTTTACTCCAGATTTGCTGCCTGCCGATTTGGTGGGAACCATGATTTACAATCAAAAAGAGAATGCCTTTACCGTAAAGCAAGGTCCGGTATTTGCCAACTTTGTGCTTGCTGATGAAATAAACCGTGCTCCCGCAAAAGTACAAAGTGCCTTGCTCGAAGCCATGCAAGAAAAACAAGTAACCATTGGCGAAAATACCTATAAATTAGAAGAGCCGTTTTTAGTACTTGCCACACAAAACCCAATAGAGCAAGAAGGAACTTACCCGCTGCCCGAAGCGCAGGTAGATCGCTTTATGCTAAAGGTGGTAATTACCTACCCAAAGAAAGAAGAGGAGCGATTGATTATTCGCCAAAGTTTAGAAAACGAAACACGCAACATACATCAAGTAATAAATAAAGACCAAATACTGGCTGCTCGTAAAACAGTACGCGAAGTATATATGGATGAAAAAATCGAGCGCTATATTCTCGATATTGTTTTTGCATCGCGCAGCCCCAAAGAGTATAAACTAACTAAGCTCGAAGGGTTGATTAGCTATGGTGGTTCGCCTCGTGCCAGCATAAATCTTGCATTGGCAGCCAAGGCGTATGCTTTTATTAAACGCAGAGGATATGTAATTCCGGAAGATGTACGTGCTGTTTGCCATGATGTAATGCGCCACCGCATAGGTTTAACTTACGAAGCCGAAGCTCAAAATATTTCTACCGAAGAAGTAGTAAATGAAATTTTGAATGCCGTAGAAGTTCCTTAAACCAATACAAGCAGCACCGTTTATTTAAGTAACCTTTTGTGAGATGAATACTGTACCATCTTTAGGAAGTTTAGCAGGCCTGCTACAGGCACGCACGTTTCTTACCATTTTATGTTATGGCGAAGTATGGGCTATGTATTCTATTTTACCTAAAAGCAACCGATAATAGTGGCGAATTTTTTTTCAAACCTTTTTGCAAAAGCAGCGGAGCATTCGGCACCTGCCACCAAGGCTGAAGCCACGAAGCGTTCGGCTCTTCGCAGAATAGAAATAAAAACGCGCAAGCTCTCGAATCAAATTTTCTCGGGCAGTTACCACTCTGCATTTAAAGGTCGAGGCATGAGTTTTAGCGAAGTGCGCGAATACCAATATGGAGACGATATTCGGCAGATTGATTGGAACGTAACGGCACGTTTGCGTACACCATACATAAAAGTTTTTGAAGAAGAACGCGAGCTTACCGTAATGCTTCTGATAGATGTAAGCCGCTCCGGTTTTTTTGGAACTCAAAACGAATTCAAAAACCACATTATGGCTGAAATTGGCGGTGTGCTTGCTTTTTCTGCCATTACCAACAACGATAAAGTAGGAGTAATTTTCTTTAGTGATAGAATAGAAAAGTTTATTCCCCCCAAGAAAGGTAAAAGCCACATACTCCGAATTATAAACGATATATACGATTTTCAATCGGTAGGAAAGGGAACCGATATTGCTGCGGCATTAAAGTTGTTTAATAATGCCATGAAGAAAAAGTGTATTACTTTTTTAATCAGCGATTTTATTTCAGAAAAGCCATATAAAGAGGCACTTAATGTTGCGGCACGTAGGCACGATTTAATAGGTATTCATTTGTACGATAGGCACGAGGCGCAACTACCCGATGTGGGCTTGCTGCATGTGGCCGATGCAGAAAGTGGTAAAGAAATGTGGCTAAACTCAGGCAATAAAAACGTGCGTGCCGAGTATGCCAAAACTTTTGCTCTGCGCTTAAAAGAAACCAAAGAACTTTTTGGGAAATGCGGAGCAGAATTGGCAAGCATCCGCACCGATGAAAACTACACAGTGGCACTCATGAATATGTTTAAAAGAAGGGAGATGAAACGATGATACAGTTGTTTCAAACAGTTACAAAACGGTTGAAAGCAATACACATTTCAACACTGCTTGTTGCATGGATTGCCATGAGCAGTGCTGTGTGCAAGGCGCAAGTTACTGTTAGCCTTGTGCCCGATTCTAACCATATTGTAATAGGCGATTTTTTGGGTGTAAAGTTTGCTGCAAAGTATCCCACATCGGCACAGGTGCAATTTCCGATGTTTAAAGATTCTTTAGGCTCGCTCGATATTATTTCAATCGGAAAAAAAGATACTGCTGCTATTGGAAGCGAAATAATTGTTTCGCAGCAGTTAACGCTTTCTGCCTACGACTCAGGCGTTTACACCGTTGCGCCAATAGCTGTTTTATTCACTCAAAATGGCATTGCAGATTCTGCATTTACCGAGGCATTTGAAATTGCTGTGGCTACAGTACCCGTAGATACTGCGCAAAATTTCAAACCAATAAAAGGGCCATTAGAAGTTAAGCGCAACTGGAAAGAATTTTTACCATATATTTTAGTTGGGCTGGCAATTATTGCACTTGGATTACTAGGCTGGTGGCTTTTTAAAAAATACTATAAGCCAAAAGGAAAAACTGAAGAAGAAATAAACCGCCCGAAAGTAGCGCACGTTTGGGCATTGAAAGAATTGCAAAAACTGGAGCAAGAAAAACTTTGGCAAAGTGCCGATGCAAAGGCTTACTATTCGCGCCTTACAGATATTTTTAGGAAGTATTTAGAGTACCGCTTCAACTTACAGGCATTAGAAAGTACAACCGATGAAATTGAACTAATGCTGCGAACCGATGATATAAGTACCGAAGCACGCATTGAAATTGTAGAAGTACTGAAGCAGGCCGATTTGGTAAAGTTTGCCAAGCAGTTGCCACTGCCGGAGCAAAGCAAAAATGCACTTTATACCACACGTGAGTTTGTGAAAACCACCGCATGGAAAGAAGAAGATATTCGTAAACAATCAACCAACCAAACTAAAAAGTGAGCTGGCTTCAACATATAACTTTTGCCGATAAATGGGTGCTGCTGCTAATTCCACTGTTGTGGGTGTGTAGTGGTTTGTGGTTTTGGTTTAGAAGAAAAAAGCAGTTTGCCTCGGTTTCATTTTCTTCGTTGTCGGCTGTAGAAAAACAACCGCAGCCATTCAAGGCTCAGTTTAAGAAAGGATTACCCTTTTTGCGTGTGGCAGCATTGAGTTTTTTATTGGTGGCATTGGCTCGCCCACAAACTACTTTTAATGAAGAGAAAGTAAACACAGAGGGAATAGACATTGTGCTTTCTATGGATATTTCTACTTCTATGTTGGCACAGGATTTTAAGCCTAACCGTTTAGAGGCAGCTAAAGCCGAGGCCCTACAATTTGTTGATGCCAGAAAAGCGGATAGAATAGGATTAGTAATTTTTGCCGGAGAAAGTTTTACGCAGTGTCCGGTTACTATAGATCATGCTATTGTAAAGAATCAGTTGAAGGCGGTAAAAGATGGCATACTCGAAGATGGAACAGCCATAGGTATGGGTTTAGCTACTGCCGTGCAGCGTTTGCGCGAAAGCAAGGCAAAAAGTAAGGTGGTAATTTTAATGACAGACGGTGTAAACAATCGCGGTTTAATAGACCCGATAACTGCTACCGATATTGCCATGCAATTTGGTGTGCGCGTTTATACCATTGGCGTAGGTACCAATGGCAAAGCATACACACCGGTAGCAATGGATGCCAGCGGTAAACTTATTTTCGATTATGCCGATGTGCAAATAGACGAAAAACTAATGCGCGAAATTGCCAGCAAAACCGGAGGTAAATACTTTAGGGCAAACAACAATCAAAAGCTGAAAGAAATTTATGAGCAAATAGATAAACTCGAAAAAACTAAAATAGAAGTAAGTGCTTATCAGCGGAAAAACGAAGTGTTTTTTCCGTTTGCCGTAATTGCTGCTTTAATACTGGTTGTAGAGTTTATAGTTAGATTTTTTGTAACAAAATCAATACCATAAGTAGTAGCATGGCATGCACTATTGTGCTGCTGTGTATTACTGCATTAAAAGAAAAATATGTTTCGTTTTGAACGGCCGGAATTATTGTATTTATTGCTGCTGCTGCTACCGTTTGTCGCTGCTTATATATGGTTTGTACTGTGGCAAAAAAAGAAAATAGCTGTATTGGGCGAATGGCATTTGGTGCGCCAATTGATGCCATTGACATCGCCTAAAAAGTTGCACTTTAAATTTATAGTTTGGAGTTTGGCTTGGGTGTTTGTGGTATTGGGTTTGGCAAACCCGCAAATAGGCAGCCGTATGGAAAAAGTACAGCGCCAAGGAATAGATGTAATGGTGGCATTGGATGTATCCAACAGTATGTTGGCAGAAGATATAAAACCCAACCGCCTGTTGCGTGCCAAAAACTTTATTTCAAAATTTATAGAAGAGCTTAATAACGACCGCTTAGGCTTAATTGTATTTGCCGGAAAAGCATATTTGCAAATGCCGCTTACGGTAGATTATTCGGCAGCAAAATTGTATTTAAACACTATTTCAACCGGTATAGTGCCCACGCAAGGAACCGATATTGCAGAGGCCATAAATTTAGCGCAGCAAAGTTTTGTAAAAGGTGAAACCAAACACAAAGCACTGCTCATTATTACCGATGGCGAAGACAACGAAGGCGGTGCCGAAGATGCCATTAAGCAGGCTACCGAAGAAGGAATAAAAACATACATACTCGGTATTGGAACCGAAAAGGGTGCGCCTATTCCGGCAGGAAACAGCGATTTTAAACGCGATGAAAATGGCTCAATTGTATTATCGAAAGCAAACTTTTCGATGATGAAAGAATTAGCCTCCGAGGGCAAAGGGAAAGCATATTTAATAGGCAATAGCAACGAGGCTATTCGCGAAATATTAGATGAGCTGGGGCAAATTAGCACCAAAAAATTTGAAGAGTATGTGTTTACAGATTTCAATCACCAGTTCCAATGGTGCTTAGGCATTGCAGCATTGCTACTGTTGTTTGAAATGCTGCTTAGCGAACAAAAATTTTCATGGAAATTAAAACAGTGAGGCAGATGACGAAACATGTTTTTAGTAGTTGCAATTGGGCGTTGTTTATAGTGCTTGCGAGCATGGCAACCAATGCTGTGCGGGCGCAAGAAGAAAAAACGCTTACACGCGAAGGCAATAATCTTTTTAAGAAAGAAAAATACGATGAAGCAGAAATAAGCTACCGAAAAGCATTGGAGCAAAAGAAGAATATGCCCGAAGCTACTTTCAATTTAGGCGATGCCGTATATCAGCAAAAGCGTTTCGATGAGGCCGCCAAGCAGTTCGAGCAAAGTATTCAAACCAATGCAGATAAAAGCGTGAAGGCAAAGGCGTATCACAACCTTGGCAACACTTACCTTTCGCAGCAGAAGTATAAAGAAGCTGCCGATGCTTTCAAATCTTCGCTAAAATTAAATCCAAAAGATAACGATACGCGCTACAATTTGGCTTATGCAAATGCAAAGTTGCAGCAGCAACAACAGCAGCAACAAAACCAGGATAACGATAAAGACAAACAGCAGAATAAAGACCAAAAAGATAATCAGCAAAACCAACAGAATAAGCAAGATAACAAGAACGACCAGCAGCAGAATAAGGATCAAGATAAGCAGCAACAAGCAGATAATAATCAGCAAGAGCAGAAGCAAAATACTCAACCCAAATTAAGTAAAGAGGAGGCCGAAAAGTTATTGCAAGCACTGCAACACGAAGAGCAAAAGGCCAATCAAAAAATGCAGAAAGCCAATGCCACTCCGGCAAAAGTAAAGGTTGAAAAAGACTGGTAGCGCACTATCCGCGAACCAGCAACTCTTCTCTTCCCGGACCGGTAGAAAGCATTGTAATAGGCACGTTTAACTCTTTAGATAGAAAATCTAAATAGTTGGTGAGAGGAGTCGGAAGACTATTGAAATCTTTATAGCTTTCCAACGATTGATTCCAACCTGCAATATTGGTATAGTTGGCTTTAATGTTTAAGCCACACATATCAAATGGAATATCGTTTAAATTTTGCCCTTCTATTTCGTACGAAGTACAAACATTGATAGTTTCAAAATCGTTTAGTACATCAGCTTTTGTAATGGCAATTTGTGTAACACCATTTATCATACAAGCATAGTGCATGGCAGGTAAATCGAACCAGCCACATCTGCGAGGGCGACCTGTGGTAGCGCCAAATTCATTTCCTTTTTTGCGAAGGTCATCGCCTGTGGCATCTAACAACTCTGTAGGGAAAGGGCCGCTGCCCACTCTAGTGCAATAAGCCTTTGCAATACCAATTACTTCGCGCACTCTGGTTGGAGCCACGCCCATGCCATTGCAAGCGGCAGCCGTAACGGTGTTAGAAGATGTTACATAAGGATAGGTGCCAAAATCAATGTCAAGCATAGTGCCTTGTGCACCTTCTGCAAGAATGCGCTTGCCTGTAGCCAATGCATTATTTAAGAAATACTCGGCATCAATAAACTGTAAACGTCTTAATTGTTCAATGCTTTCAAACCACTGTGCTTCAATTTCTTTTAATGAAAAATCGAAATTGTAAAGTGTAAGTAAGTGCAAGTGCTTATCGCGAATTTTTTCGTAGCGCTGGCGAAAATCTTTAGCCAACATATCGCCAATGCGTAAGCCATTTCTTCCGGTTTTGTCCATATAAGTTGGTCCAATACCGCGCAAGGTAGAGCCTATTTTATCGGCACCTTTCGAAGACTCCGAAGCCGCATCTAAAATTTTATGGGTAGGCAAAATAAGGTGTGCTTTTTTAGATACCAATAAGCGTGGCAGCACATCTATTCCTTTTGCTTCTAACTGATTAATCTCTTTTAGTAAGGTAGTTGGGTCAATTACAACACCATTGCCAATTACATTGGTTACCCCCGGCTTTAGTATGCCGCTCGGAATGGTGTGCAATACGGTTTTTACACCATCTATAACCAAGGTGTGTCCTGCGTTTGGTCCGCCTTGGAAACGTGCAATAATTTCGTATTTATCGGCTAAATAATCTACAATTTTTCCTTTTCCTTCATCGCCCCATTGAAGCCCTAAGAGAATGTCTGCGTACATTGTTTACTGTATGTTTTAAGTTGCCGATTACAAGTAGTGCACGAAATAATTGTGAAGTAATTTTGCACTAAAACCAATAAGCGGTAACTCATAATTTAAATAAAAACAGCGCAGCAATTATCCACCACTGCGCTGAAAAAGTTGCGAATATAATTTTTAAGCGCTTTTAAGAAAATCCATACCCGCCTCTTCGCTAGAGTGGATGTTGAAAATATCTTTTAGCTTGGTCATTACTAATAGTTTGTTCATTTGCTCCGGCACATTGGTAATGGTTAGTTCACCTCCGGCATTGCGCGTTTTGGTAAGTGCAGTAAGTAGCATTCCCAATCCGGTAGAGTTTATGAATTTTAACTCGGCTAGGTTAAACAGCACCTTGTTGTTTCCGGCTTCTAAACTGCCTTTTAGCTTCTCCATTACTGGCGCATTGGCGTGCTCACCCAATAAATTTCCGTTGAGGTAAAATACCAACACTCCTTCTTTTTGTTCTGTTTTTATTTCCATAATCTGTTTGCAGTAAGTATTAAATTTTAGCGCAATGAAAGTAGTGAAATACAACTTATGTGCAAGTAGAAGAAATTAACATAGTTGAAGTAAAATTTGAGCCGCCAACAATTGGAGTTATGCAAGTACAAAAACACCAATATCCAACGAATTTATTAGGCTAAAACAGAAAGTGTACAAGGTATGGTTTTTATATATTGTAAACGCAGGTATGCGCTAAAGTATTGGCAACTGTTTAAAAGGTTTGTGCGTAAAGAATGAAGGCTAATAAGCAAAACACCAAAGAAAAATATACATTCGCCCATCATTTTATTTCAATGAATCAACCTCTTTCTTTTATTCATCCGCAGGCAGAGTTGGCTGATAATGTGGTAGTAGAACCTTTTGTAACCATCTCAAAAGATGTGGTAATTGGCGAAGGAACCTGGATAGGTTCGCATGTAACCATTATGGAGGGGGCACGTATTGGCAAAAACTGTAAAATTTTTCCGGGCGCTGTTATTTCTGCGGTGCCGCAAGATTTAAAATTTAAGGGTGAAAAAAGTGAAGTGCACATTGGCAACAATGTAATGATTCGCGAGTTTGTAACCATCAATAGAGGTACCGAAGCTACTCGCGTTACGCAAATTGGCGACAATTCTTTGCTCATGGCTTATGTGCATGTGGCTCACGATTGTAAAATAGGCAACAACTGTGTGTTGGCAAACAATGTGAACCTGGCAGGGCACGTAGAAATTCACGACTATGCAATTTTGGGAGGAAACGTAAGTATTCAGCAATTTTTAAAAATAGGTAGGCATAGTATTCTTTCCGGAGGCACGCTAATGAATAAAGATGTGCCACCATTTGTACGTGCTGCCCGCCATCCCACTTGCTATGCAGGTGTAAACTCCATTGGCTTGCGAAGAAGAGGTTTTTCATCCGATACCATCAACCACATTCTTGATATTTACAGAATATTGTTTGTGCGTGGGTACAACACTACCAATGCACTAAAAATTATTGAAGCTGAAATTCCAGCCAGTCCTGAAAAGGATGAAATAGTGGCTTTTGTGCGCGATAGTGTACGCGGCATAATGAAAGGGTTTAACAGCACTACCAATGACGATTAAAGGTGAAAACATAGGTAAGCGGTTTGAAGAGCAATGGATTTTCAGAAACATATCGTTTGAATTTAAACATGGCGGTATATATGCCGTTACGGGTAAAAACGGCAGCGGAAAATCTACCTTGCTTAAAACCATTGCAGGTTTTTTAACCCCAAACGAAGGCTCTATAAAATATATGCTTGAACAAGCAGAAGTGGCACCGGAAAATGCCGTTGCCCACCTGAGTTTTACTGCGCCTTATATGGATTTGATAGATGAATTAACCGTGCGTGAAATGGTGTATTTTCATGCATCGGTGCGCAAGTTAGTGCTAGAGCCCGCTGCGCTTATAGAGGCAATAAGAATTACAGACTCGGCAGCAATACGAAACTTATCGTCCGGCATGCGGCAGCGCTTAAAATTAGCACTGGCTATTTTTACCGATAGTGCCGCGCTTTTTTTAGATGAACCTACGGCTAATTTTGATGCTGAGTGGGAACGGTGGTATGTAGAAACCCTTGCTGCAAATCATAAAAACCGCTTAGTGGTAATTGCTTCGAACCATCCAATGGAATACGAGAGTTTAGCACAGCAAGTGCTTAGTATGAATGCTTAGAAAAACAGTAGTTTATTCTGTTCCCGTTTCGGGATGAAAATGCCCAAACATGGGTTTGGGTTTGGTGCGCCAAAGTTTTTCTTCTTCTTCCATTTCGAGTTTTTCTTCTTCAGATAGCGGTAGCTCAACTGCTTGGTTTAAAATTGGCTGACCGGCTTCTATCCAGCAGGTGTACCAAATATCGGCTACAGATTTTATGGCATCGCGCATTCTGCGTTCTACCATGCCCATCATGCGGTCGCTGTATGCTTTGCTAAATTCTTTGGAGTACACGCGCATCATGCTCATGCCGCGGCTTTCGTAGGTGTACTTTACATCATCGGGAAAGGAAGTGCTAAGTTCTTTTTCTATTCCAAAAACAGTATCTAATGCAGCGTGGCTCTGTAGAATAATTTTCCATGTGTAGTCAAGAGGTTTATCTACATAATCGGCTTTGCCAATAAAGTAATCGTAGTCTTCGCCAAATAGTTCCGGAATTCTACTTTCCCAAAAGCCATGAATGCCAACTTGATTGGTGAGTTGGCCGTTGTAATTCTCGGTGGTGTGGAGTGGCACGCTGGCATCGGCAACATAGTGCCCCAATTCGGTGCTTAGTTTTAAAATACGGTTTTTGTCTTTGGCTTTAAATGCATCGGTAAGGCGATACATCATTACTTGTATATGCCAGGGAACAATGCCGTAAGCTTGCAAGGTGTCTTCAGAATATCGTGCCACGGCATCTTTCCATCTGCGTGGAAAACTATCGCATGGGTATTGGCAATAGTGGTCTAAATCTATGTAGTGGCGCGGGGCTTCACCGGGTATGGCATATCTTCTTTTATCGGGATCAACGGCATGCACGGTAATGTATTCGATATTGGTTTTGTAAAAATCTATCATGCCCGGAGGTAGTAGAAATACGGCAATTCTATTGATGCGCTGATGCCCCCAAAAGCCCCATGCATGCGAATGGAGGTAAGCAAAAAATAGTAGGGCGCAGCATAAAAATTTAATTGGCCGTATGCTCATTACATAAAAGTAATAGGTGAATTTTATAAGTCGAATTTAATTCCTTGTGCCAGCGGCAGCTGTGTGCCGTAATTGATGGTGTTGGTTTGCCTGCGCATGTAGTTTTTCCAAGCATCGCTGCCACTTTCGCGACCACCACCTGTTTCTTTTTCACCTCCAAATGCTCCTCCAATTTCTGCTCCACTGGTGCCTATGTTTACATTGGCAATACCACAATCGCTTCCTGCTGCAGAAAGAAATTGCTCGGCTTCGCGCAGGTTTAAGGTCATAATAGAAGAAGAAAGTCCTTGCACTACTTCATTGTTTATTTCAATAGCTTCTTCTATGGTATCGTAGCTCATGATGTATAGAATTGGTGCAAAGGTTTCGTGTTGCACTATCTTCATTTTGCGGTTGGCTTCAATAATGCAAGGCTGAACGTAGCAGCCGCTTTCAAAGCCTTTTCCTTTTAGGGTGCCGCCTTCTACCAGTATTTTGCCGCCTTCTTTTTTGGCTTGGGTAATGGCTTTTTCGTATTGTTTTACGGCATCTTTATCTATGAGCGGTCCTACGTGATTCTTTTCATCTAGTGGGTTTCCTATTTTGAGTTGGGTGTATGCTTTTTTCAAGCGTTTTTTTAGCTCTTCGTATTGGCTTTTGTGAATAATAAGCCTGCGAGTGGTGGTGCAGCGCTGCCCTGCAGTGCCAACTGCGCCAAACACAATGGATGGAATGGCAATGTTGAGATCTGCATGTTGCGATATAATAATGGCGTTGTTGCCTCCTAACTCTAATAGCGATTTGCCCAGCCTTTCGGCTACTGCTTGTGCTACTGCTTTTCCCATGCGGGTGGATCCGGTAGCGCTTACCAGTGCAATGCGTTTATCTGCACTGAGTTTAGCGCCAATATCTGCACCTCCAATAATGAGTCCGCTTAATCCTTCGGGTAGGTTATTTTGCTTAAAAACATCGGCTACAATTTTTTGACATGCAACTGCGCAGAGTGGTGTTTTTTCACTTGGTTTCCATACGCAGGCATTGCCGCAAGCCCATGCCAGCATGGTATTCCAGCTCCAAACGGCTACGGGAAAATTGAATGCGCTGATGATGCCTACAACTCCCAATGGATGCCATTGTTCATACATACGGTGGTTGGGGCGCTCGCTGTGCATGGTAAGTCCGTGCAACTGGCGCGAAAGTCCAACAGCAAAATCGCAGATGTCAATCATTTCTTGTACTTCGCCTAAGCCTTCCTGTAGGCTTTTACCCATTTCGTAACTTACTAAACTGCCAAGGGCTTGCTTTTTTTGGCGGAGTGCTTCTCCAATTTGGCGAATAATTTCTCCGCGTTTAGGGGCGGGTGTTTGTTGCCATATTTTTTGTGCTTGCACGGCAGCTTTTACAACCGTTTCGTAATCGCTGGAAGTTGCAGTGGCAACATGTGCAATAAGGCTGCCGTTTGCCGGAGAGTAAGAAGCAATGGAAGTTCCTTTTGGTTTTAGCCAATTGGCTCCGGTAGAAGCGCCAGCATTATTTTCGGTAATAGAAAGTTCGTTTAAAAATGGTTGCATAGTATGTTGTTTAAATTAGTTTTCAATTCGTTTGTCGAGATAGGCTTTTAGTTGTTTGCCTTGTGCATTCATTTCTGTGAACTCATCAATAAATGCTTGGCGAATGGTTTTGCCGGAATCTATATATGGTTTCCCTTTTATCATTTCGAGCTTATCGCCACCATCGGCAAGATAATCAGAAACTGCCAACCAATACATTTTATCGGCATCTAATGCTTTGCCGTTGATGGTTACATTCTCTGCACTATTATTACTAATAGTAAACCTCGCTCCGCTAATGGGCCAACCTCCGGCATGGGCAATGGAGTTGAAAAGAAGTTGAAGGTCTTTACCGCTTAATTCCATTAGCACCAGCCTGTTTTCGAATGGCATAAGTTCATATATTTTACCAAGTGTAACCGGTCCGGGAGCTAATTGCGATAAGCGTATGCCGCCTTGGTTTAAAATCGCCACATCTGCTTTTTTACCGCAGCATTTACTTGCTTGTTGCAGAAGTGCATCTGCCAATACATTGCCCAAAGTGCTTTCTGGCTGCTTTTTGGTGAGCATATTGTTATTGGTAACTATTACAGCATTCATGGTGGCTTGCAACGAATCTTTATAGGGCTTAATCATAGATTCTATTTTTGCATCGGCAACACTGTTGCTATCAATATTTTTGCGTTGGTAACTGTATTGAACCGGAGTGAGTTGCTGCGCACACGATACAGTGAACAGTAAAAACAGTAGTGCAATATTTCTTGTAAAATGTAACATAGAAAGCAATTCTATCTGCGAATGAAATAATTTGGGGTGAAGTGAAAATTATTTGTTGTGAATATGATAAGTTTTGGCAGGTATTTTTAACATGCCGGGTATTATTTTGCAGTTAGCTTTTTGTAATCTATCAATAGCATAGAAGCTGCTAAAAAGCAAATGGCTGCCAATGCAAAAATGGGTAGCAATATAGTTGCAGGTGTATGAAAGAAAGGCAGTGCAAATATGCCTATGAGCCATAAGCGAAACAGTACATTCAATACAAAGAATACACTGCCGGCTCTGCCAATTACATTGTTTGGAATATGGTGAAAAATATAGGTAATACGCTGAATGCGCACTCCTGCATTGCAGAATCCGATTACAAAATTTGCGGTATAAAAAAGTACGCTGCTGGCGGTGGCACACATAAATATGTACATAGTACCTGCCAAAATATTCATAGCAATCATACTGCTAATGCTGTGCTCTTCTTTAAACATGCGTGCGGTGAAAATTCCGGCAAGCAGCGCGCCAATGGAGAAGGTCATATCTGAAATAGCAAACACATTGCCACCTTGCCGTAAATGCAACTTTACAAACATGGGCGAGAGTTGTGTGCCAAAAATTATGATAGTTAAAAAGAGAAGTAGGGTTACCACTCCGAATTTTAACATGAGCGGATGCTGCCACAAGTAAGTAAAGCCTGTTTTTAACCGTTCTTGCAGCGGTGCAGTATCAGTTTCTTTAGCTACCAGCGGTAGCGATTTTATATTAAAAATAATGGCATAGGCAATAAGGTATGTGGCGGCATTCAGTGCAAATATTTTCCATATTGCTACGGGAGGAAACTGAAACCCTTGCAGAAAAGAATGGCCCCATACACTAAAGCCGGAGCCATCTATTCCTTGCAGCAAAACAGCCGCCAAACCTCCGGCAGTAGTAAAAGAAATTTGCCCCTGTATTTCTAATAGCGAAATAACACGTGCATAATCTTCTTTGGGTGTAATTTCTTGGGCAAAAGCATATAGGTTTGGAAAGTGAAGGTTGTAAATAAATGCAGTAGCAGCAAAGGGAATAGCTACTAACCACCATGCTGTTTCGCCATTTAAAAAGCCGTATGCCGCTATGCTGCCGAGTATGAGTAGTCCGGCAATATTCATGGCGAGGAAAATATTCTTTCGGTTATAGCGATCTATTAAAGTGCCGGAATATACGCCCCAAAAAAGCGATATAAAGGTTACGGCAAAATAGATGTTGCCAAAAAGCCCTTCTCGGTTAATTATGCCTGTAAAATACCACGGCACCGATAGCATGGTAATACCTTGGCTAATGCCTGAAATGGCATTTGCGATAAGCAACAGTAGAACTGCTTTAGAATTTTTCACCGTAGTAGAAGTGTGAGCAGATAATATGTTTTTATGCTGCCGTTACTTTAAAAGGAAACATGCCACTTGAGTTGTTTTCGAGATATACCAATACTTCGCGACATACATCCTGTTTAATGCTTTCGTCTAAACTGTGTTGTTTAAAATGTAGGTTTACTTCTATGCAGCGTGTGTAATTGCCATTGTTTCCACTTTCCATTATTACACCCTTTTTTACACTTGCATGATCTACATAATTGCCGGCAATAGCCGCACATGCAACTTCAATGTCTTTAGGCGTAACTATACGTTGGCGGGTGAGTACATTGTTTTTGTAAACGTTTACACTTTCGGATGGAGAAAGCGAATTTTTTCCTCCGGTTGAATTCGTCATAAGTATCACACTGTCGCGCATAAAAGCATTGCCTTGGTAGGTGTTTAACTTAGTTCCGGGGCGCACATTGTTGCCATCGGCAGCATCGGTGTTCCAATATTGTATAAACACATTGTCTGGAAAAGTGGCGGTATTTAGCAGTAGGTAGCTGATAGATTCGCTGCCTTGCAGAAGTGCTTCGTTCATACGCTGTTCTATGGATGCAATTACTTGGTTTACTTGCTTTACTTGAGTTTCTATAAAGTCGCGCCCGAGTGCAGAAAACGAAGCGCTTTCATCGCGCAGTAATTGGAGCATATATTGAGTGTATTCTACGGCACTTCTTTTATCGAATCTGCCAACTCCACTGTGGCGCAGCAAATAACTGCCGGCAGGTGTTTGTGCCGGATTGCTTATGGCTGTTTCAAAAAACGGAGTGTCGTCTTGTGCGCGCACTTCTATAATGTCTAAAAATTTTGAAGGCGATTGTAGTGCTATAATGGTGTGTTTGTCTTCAATTCTATAAGTAATATCTTCCTTTTTTCGGTTAATTACCGGAAAGCAGTTGGTGGCGCAAAAAATATCGCTTAGGTTAAATGGTTGATCGCGTGGAGGAAGCTCCATGGTAATCCAAAGCATAGGCGATTTTACTTTTTGCAATGCACTTGCACCAAAAGCATTCTCTAATTGAGCTTGGGCTTCTGTTTCGGTTGTTTGTTGTATATTTTGGGTGCTAAGCTCTAAGGTTACAAAGTGGCGATTGTAAAAGGAGGTAGCGTGGGTTTCGTTTTGGGTGGTAATGTTATAGTGCGATTCAATTAGTTTTTTGTAGAGCGAAACGGAGTGTTTTCGCATATCTTCTATGCCAGGTTGCAGGGTAAGTTCTTGCGTTCCAAAGTAAAATTTTGCCGAGGCCAAATCTTTATAGAATGCGGCTGCTTCTGCAGGATTTCGATTTTCAAAAAAGAGTGTAAAGGTTTTAATGTCGGATATATTTGCCAACGGCTCTATGCCAATGAAAATCGTATTGGGTGCAAGTGTTTTACCAATGGCAGTGGCTATAGTTTCTTTGGTTACAGATGTTTTGTAATTAAACAGCTTGTTGCCACATGCTAATAGGCGCACTTCGGCAGGTGTAAGCAAAAATTCTCCGCTGGGTGTAAAGAATACTTCGCTGTAAGTTTCGCGCATGCCATTCTCACGTTTTTTCTGAAAGTAAAAATGCTGATAAGTGGTGGTTTTTGCTTCCAAATCGGTAGGTGTGGCGTGGCAAATGGCGTGGGCAGGTGTGGCTCCGGTTAGCACATCGGGCGTAAGCAATTGCGTGAGCTTGAGTAGCAGGCGGCTTTCGGTAGAGTGAATTTCGTTATATACTTTTTCTAACTCGTGAGCCGAAGCTCCCAATAGCAAATTCACCAAGGGGTCGAATGAATTTTCTATTGCCGTATCTGCAAAGCCCCACGTTTTTGCTGCATATGATAGCATTCTAGAGCGGATTTCCTGTTCTTCCATGTGCCGAAAGTAAGGTAATTAGGATGGGGAAAAAAATTTCGGAACGAAATGGGTAGCGCTAGATTTATATGGCTCCGGTATAGCGCTGTATTTACTTATTGCATTCACCTTGCTTTACAACACGAACGCCTGCACAGTCTGCTTCGCATTGGTTGGAATATGTTTTTCCATTGCAACCGCAAACAGGCATGTATTCTTTTGTGCAAATGCAATCTGTTTTGGGATTTTCATTGCAATTTTTTTTGCAACTAAATGCTGTAAAACAAAGGGTGGAAGCCACCAACGATATGCCCAGAATTACTCTTTTCATCGGTAAAAAGTTATGTAAAACAATAAAGCACCATGCTTGCTGTGCAGTTTAGTTATTGGGCAGAAAGCAGGTGCCTAATACCAAACGAACAATGCCGGCAGTTGGTTGCCTTGTAGTTTAATTGTTTTCTGTTTTAAACTCGGAGTTAAGGTGAAATTGTATTTCCGGATTATTGTCTTGCTCCATTCTTAGAAACCATTCGCTGGGCGCTAAATACACCAAATTACCATCTTTGTCGTGTACAATACTGGTGCTTTTAAAGCGAATAAAATCGTCTAATTTTTCTTTGTTGTTAGAAGTGAGCCAGCAGGCACGTGTCATGTTAATAGGTTGGAACTTACATGAGGCGCCATACTCGTGCAGCAATCGGTATTGAATAACTTCAAATTGGAGATCTCCAACGGTGCCCACAAATTTTCTGTTGCCGGGTTGCTGGGTAAATAACTGTGCCACACCTTCGTCTGTGAGTTGCGTAATGCCTTTCTCTAGCTGCTTGCTTTTCATAGGGTCGGTATTCACCAACTCTTTAAAAATCTCGGGCGAAAAACTCGGAATACCGCGATAATTCATGGCTTCGCCTTCGGTGAGGGTGTCGCCAATTTTAAAATTTCCGGTATCGTATAAACCTACTACATCGCCCGGAAAGGCTTCGTCCACAATATTTTTATCCTGCGCCAAAAAGGTAACGGGTGTATTAAAGCGCAATTCTTTTCCTAAGCGTTGGTGTTTATAGTATTTGTTTCGTTCGAATACTCCGCTTACTATTCTAAAAAACGCAATTCTGTCGCGGTGTTTGGGGTCTAAGTTGGCGTGTATTTTAAACACAAAGCCTGTAAGTTTATTTTCGCTGGGTTGCACAAAACGCTTATCAGTTTCGCGTCCTTTTGGAGTGGGTGCTATGTCTAAGAAAGTATCGAGCAATTCTTGCACGCCAAAGTTATTAACGGCACTTCCAAAAAACACGGGCGCCAAATCGCCTGCCAAGTATTGTTCGGTATTAAAAGTGTCGTAAACGCCTTCTATTAGTTCCACATCCTCGCGTAGGCGGGCGGCATCGCTAGCGTCAATAAGTTTATCCAGTTCGGGGTTGTTTAAGTCGCTGATGCTTACAATTTCATCGGCTACTTTAGTGGTGCTGGGTCTAAAGAGGTTCAGGTTTTTTTTATGAATGTTGTAAACGCCTTTAAAACGGCTGCCGCGGTTGATGGGCCAGCTTAAAGGTTGTACACTTATTTTAAGTTCTTTTTCAATTTCTTCTAAGAGTTCAAACGGCTCTTTGCCTTCGCGGTCGAGTTTGTTTATGAATACAATTACAGGTGTTTTGCGCATGGAACAAACTTCCATGAGTTTACGTGTTTGCTCTTCTACTCCTTTTACGCTATCTACTACCATAATTACGCTATCTACGGCAGTAAGTGTGCGGTAGGTATCTTCGGCAAAATCTTTGTGACCGGGTGTGTCTAAGATATTGATGAGTTTATCGCGATATTCAAAACTCATTACCGATGTGGCTACCGAAATACCGCGTTGTTTTTCTATTTCCATAAAGTCGCTGGTGGCAGCTTTTTTTATCTTGTTGCTTTTAACGGCTCCGGCTGTTTGTATGGCACCGCCAAATAGCAACAGTTTTTCGGTGAGGGTTGTTTTACCTGCATCGGGGTGGCTAATAATACCGAAGGTTTTGCGTTTATTGATTTGTTCCTGTAAATTCATAAAGTGCGCGAAGATAAATATTTCGCCCATGAATAAGTTTGCATCAAGTTTGATTGGAATAAAGTAATATTGGCAATTGTATGAGTGTAAGAATTCTACTGGCCGAAGATGAAGAAAATTTGGCGGATGTAATTGGCATGAACCTCGAAATGGAAGGGTTTGAAGTGGTTATTGCTACAAATGGAGTTGAAGCCTTGAAGAAGTTCTCGGAGCAGTATTTTAACCTTGTTATTTTGGATGTAATGATGCCGGAAATGAGTGGTTTTGAGGTGTGCGAAAAAATTAGACTCAGCAATTTAGATACGCCTGTTTTGTTTCTTACAGCAAAGGATAATTACCTCGATAAAATAAATGGTTTAAAGTTAGGTGCCGATGATTATCTTACCAAGCCATTTAACCTGGAGGAGTTGATTTTGCGGGTGCGCGTGTTGGTGAAGCATAGTTTAAAAGGCACAAAAGAGGCGGTAGAAGCAAAGAGTTATGTTTTTGGGGGCAACGAAATAAACTTTGTTACCTACAAAGCTAAGCTTGCTAATGGAGGCGAAGTAGAGCTTACCAAAAAGGAAACCACATTGCTTAAGTTGTTGATAGACCGCAAAGGAACAGTGGTTTCGCGCCAGCAAATATTGAATTATGTATGGGGCTACGATGTGTACCCTTCTACCAGAACGATAGATAATTTTATACTTGTTTTTAGAAAGTATTTTGAAAAAGATGCCCGCAATCCTGTTTATTTTCACTCTATTAGAGGTGTGGGCTATAAGTTTACCGATGAGTGATTATTGTGTAGAAATTGCTTTGCAGAATCTTTCGCACAGTTGCTGAATAGCAGTTTGCGCCATCTTAAAATCGGGGATTTCTTTTCCTTTAAACATAATGCAAATGGCAAACTGCCGTTGTTGGTTGGCAGCCGTTTGGTACACCGTATGTTTTTGGTGGCGCCAGGCTTCGCGCAATAGGCGCTTTACTTTGTTTCGGTTGGTGGCAAGCCTAAAGTTGCGTTTGCTTACGGCAAACATTGTTTGTGCCGGTACCTGAACAGAGTTGGGTTTTTCTAAATACAAAAAGGCAAAGCCATTTTTTTGAATCGCTTTGCCTTTCAGAAAAATTTCGTCTATTACTGTTTTCTTTTTGAGTTTTTCGGGTTTAGAAAACCTAAAGCCCTTTAGCAACTCCAAAGAACTACTTGAGACGTTTTTCGTCTGAAACTGTAAGTTTTTTTCTGCCTCTTGCTCTTCTGCGGGCAAGTAATTTTCTTCCATTTTTAGTGCTCATTCTTTCGCGGAAGCCATGTTTGTTTACACGTTTTCTTCTGCTGGGCTGGAAAGTACGTTTCATAATATTTTGCTATTTTCTTGTCTGCTTTCTTTAAAAAGGGAGGCAAATATATCACTATTTCCGAAAAAACATAGCCTATGTTTAATCTTGTGGTTTAATTGCCGTTTTTATGCTGCCGGGTGGTGGTTTAGAGGTCGCTTACCCAGTTTTGAACATAGGCGGGATTTTTATTTATAGCAGGTAAATCTTTATTGAAAAAGGGCATAGAATCGGGCGAAAAGGTAAGTATAGGCATGCCGGGTGTATATAAATCTACCAAAATAGTTAGGTAGGCAACTTGGTAGGGATCGGAAGCCACTGCTATTTTTTTGAAACCGAGTTTCTTGGCTAATTTTTTTCCGTATATAAGGTTTTCGTTGCTGTGCAGTGCTTTGGGTTCAATAAAGGTATTGCCGGAAGGTATGCCGAGGCTATCGGCAAAAATTTTCATTAAAGTTCCTTCTACGTAAGGTGTGTGTACGGCATTGCCCGAAAAAATAAAATTGCGTGCAATGCCGCGGTCGTAAAGCGCTTTGGCCCAGTGAACTCTTATACTGAATAATTCTTGGTGGCTGCTTGCTTCGAAAGGGTAGCCGGGAATAATAACTACATCGTAGGGTGCTTTGGCAAAACTTTTTGAATTTTTCTTGTTTACTAATTTTTCGAGCGAGCAAGATGTTGCCGAAAGCAAAAGAATTATTGCGGTTAAAAGTGTTAGGTAACGCATATTATATAGTTTAAAATGGAAGCGGATCAAAATCGTCCGGCACAAAATCCGGTTCTTGTATTGGAGGCTGCTGCACAGCGGTATTGCCTAGTGTTTCAATTTTCCATGCTTTTACATCGGTGTACCATTTGCCGTTAAATTCTCGGCTTTCTAGGTTGAAACTTATTTTAAGTTCTGTTCCGGCAGAAAGTTTGTCGGCTAAGTCGGCTTGCTCGTTCCATGCGGTGATGGCTACTTTCTTTGGAAACTTTTCTTTGGTTTCGAGTATAAATGGTTTCTTTTTCCAAGGTCCGTTGGCTCCAACTCCGGTATTGGTTTCTAAAAGTGCCACAAGAGTTCCTGTAATTTCCATATTTATTTATTTGAGTAAGTAATGTGCCGTAAAGTTACAATGAATTGAAAATTATCGAGCGTAATTCTGCGAGTGTTGTGCGGGCTGTAAAGGTTTTCTTGAAGATTAGGTGCAAAACCGATATTCTTTTTAGCATTTGTTAGCATGAATTGAATAAAAAGATAATTTTACCCGCTTAAACATTATCTGATTATGGGTGCTATCAGAGCAAAAATTTCAGTTCTTTTTTTGTTGGCAGTTTTAAGTGTAACTGCGCAGCAAACTACCTTTAGAATCAATTACGATATCAACAATTTCGATTTTGCTTCAAAAACGGTAGAGTCGGTTACTACAGGAAATTATGTATTGTGTGGTTGGAATACCAATATAATTCCAATAGTTTCTTCCATTACCGAGGTGAATGGAAATGGAAACGTAGTATGGTCAAAACGTTATGCTACCAATAGTTTGGCGTACCAGTTGAATGATCTTAGGAAAGATGCAGCCGCCAGCCAGTACTATGCTTGTGGTGGTACTGAGTCTAATGCAGGCGTTTTATTGGTGTTGAATAGTGCGGGCACTCCGGTTATTTCTACTAATTTTTCTATGAGTGCGGCTACGGGTGTGTATTTTAATAGGTTAACTAAAGCAAGCGATGGCGGCTATGTGGTGGTTGGGTATGTAACGGGTTACGATCCCGATGGCGCAGGTCCTGAAATCAAGTTTTCGTCCATTACTTACACCGATAATAATGGCGATTCGCAAACAGAGCAAATTGGTTCGCCTATAATTGTAAAATTCGATGCCAATGGTAATCACTTGTGGCACCATGTTTTTAGATACTACAAAACTTCTGCCAAGTTACCTGCCGATAGAATTTACAACGATGCTTCTTTTACAGATGTGGTAGAAGTGAGCGATGGTTACATTGCCGTAGGTAGTTACGATGTAAACGATTTCCGATCAGCTACCAATAGCGATGGCGATGATGCCACCCCAACAGATGCCTTGTTTTTGAAAACAACTGCCAGCGGAACTATTACTTACCACCAGCAGATAGATGCACCAAGCACCTCTACTACCCAAAAAAGTAAAAATTTGGCATCTGCCAATAAAACAATTGCAGGGCTTCCGCTTATTGCAGGAAATGATGGCGATGGCAGACCGGGTTTATTGATGCGTTTGCCGGGTTCGGGAGGTTGGTCTGCGCCAACATGGATAAGAAAATACTCTGTGGGCAGCAACTTCATATTTGGGCAATATCCATTTATGCCCAATACTTTTTTTGAAACGGATGATGGTAATTATGCTACTTGGGCGCAAATGATTGCTCTACCTTCAATAACTGTTTCTTCTGCGTTGTTAAAAGTGAATCCGGCTAACGGAAGTGCTATTTTTGGTAAGCAATACAGTGTGAGCACATTTGCTCTACTACCAACCGGACAGCAGGTTTCAGATAAAGGCTATATCAGTTTATCGCTTGCGGGCGGGCTTACTAATTTCGATTTGCAGTTAATAAAAGCAGACTCGGCAGGAAATGCTCCGGCAGATTGTCCACAAACAGATTTGTCGCCTACCAACGAAACGCCTTCATATTCTTATGCCAGTCCTTACTACAATAGTTGGAATGCAAATGCTGTTTCTAATAATTCCGTATCTCCCATAGTTACTAATCTTTCGGTGGCGCCCAATGTTTTGTGCCGCACAATTGCTTGTAATCCTAAACCTGCAACTCCAACGGCAGCGGCAAGCCCAGCCACTATTTGTGTTGGTCAGTCTTCGCAAATTACAGCTTCGGGAGGTAGTAATGTTACATATAGAATATATACGCAAGCCAATGGGGGAACTTCTATTGGAACGGCTCCTATGACAGTTACACCTTCGGTTACTACTACATATTATGTTGAGGCAGATGATAATAATAATCCGGGTTGCGTGAGTGCATCGCGTGTGCCGGTTACAGTTACGGTAAACCAACTTCCGGATAATGTGGGCGCTATTTCTGGCTCTGTGAGTCCTTGCCCGGGAGCTCAATCTTATGCTATAACTGCGGTAAACAATGCCACAGGTTATAGTTGGTCTGTGCCACCTGCAGGCGGTAGTGTTACTGGTGGTGGAAATTCTACCAATGCCACCATTACTTGGACGAATGCAGGCTCTTATGTAGTTACGGTTACTGCTTCTAATAATTGTGGTTCTAAACAAGGAACGCTAACTGTAAATGTACAGAGCGGCCCTCCTACAAGTATTGGTGCTATTACCGGAAACTTGAACCCATGCCCCGGTAGCCAAACTTATACAGTGCCGGCAGTAGCAAATGCCACTAATTATGTATGGAATGTATCTGGAGGAGGCTCGGTTACGGGCGCGCAGGGTTCTACTTCCAATACCATCAATTGGACTACTGCGGGTGGTCCATATACAGTAAGTGTAACGGCAAGTAATGGCTGTGGCTCGGTGGGGCAAACCGCACAAGTTACAGTGCAAAATGCTGCACCTTCAAACTTAGGTACCATAACAGGAAATGCCAATCCATGCCCGGGCAACCAAACTTATAGTATAAATGCGGTGCCTAATGCTACTTCATATACATGGGCAGTTTCGGGTGGTGGTAATGTTACTTCATCGCAGAATAGCGCTACTATAAATTGGCTTACAGCCGGAACTTATACAGTAAGTGTTACAGCTAGTAATACTTGTGGCAATGCTACAGCAATACTTTCAGTAACTGTAAAAACAGCGCCTCCTACTTCAGTGAGTGTAATTTCCGGTAGTAATAATCCATGCCCGGGTACCGAAACATATTCTATTACACCTGTAGCCGGAGCTTCTAGTTACCAATGGAGCGTTTCTAACGGAGGCACTATTACGCAAGGACAAGGCACTACTTCCATAAATGTAAATTGGACAACACCGGGCGGCATTTATACCGTAAGTGTGCAGGCAAGCAATGATTGTGGTAATGCATCTAATACATTAAGTGTAATGGTGCAAAATCCACCACCTGCTCAGCCTGGAGCTATTGTTGGCGATACCAGCGTGTGCGTGGGAAGTAAAACTTATAGCATTGGCCCGGTTGCCAATGCTACTTCATACACATGGGCAGTTTCGGGTGGCGGTACTATTACGCAAGGACAAGGAGCATTGAATCCAACCATAAACTGGACTACAGCCGGAACTTATACAGTAAGTGTTACAGCTACCAACAGTTGTGGCAGCAGTACTGCAAGCGTATTAACGGTGCGGGTTACAGATGGCGCGCCTGCCAATATTGGTAATATAAATGGCGGAGATGTTGTGTGTAAAGGCTCGCAAGTATATAGTGTTTCAAATGTATTGGGCGCCACCAGTTATACTTGGACGGTTGGCAATCCCGGCAGTATAGTTTCGGGACAGGGTACACCATCTATTACAGTAAATTGGCCGGGAGTATCGGGTACTTTCCCAGTTACTGTAGTGGCAAGTAATGTTTGCGGCAGTTCTACTACGGCTTCTTTAAATGTAACGGTTTCTGATACCACACCGCCTGCGCCTGCTGCAATTACAGGCAATACTTCTCCATGTCCGGGCACATCGGTTTATACCATTAGTGCAATAGGGCAGGCAACTGCTTACAATTGGACTCTTTCAGGTGGCGGTACAATTATTTCGGGTCAAAATACTACTGCTGTAACTATTGATTGGACAACAGTTGGTGGTCCTTACACATTATCGGTTACGGCTCAAAATGTGTGTGGTTCGAGTGTGCAAACAAGTCTTACTGTTAACGTATTGAATGGTAGTGCACCTGTATTGGGCGATATTACTGGCGATACGTTGTTCTGTCCTTCCAACAAAACATACAACATTGCTGCGGTGCAGGATGCTACCGGCTATGTGTGGAATGTAACAGGCGGTACTATTACTTCGGGGCAAGGTACCACATCGGTAGATGTAAGTTGGACTCAATCGGGGAGTGGAACCGTGAGTGTAATTGCCAATGGCTCTTGCAGCAACAGTTTACCTAAAACTATCAACATTACAGTAAAACCGGATGCGCCTGCTAAGCCAGGAAATATAACGGGCTTGCAAACTATTTGTGGTGGTGTAAGCGAAAGTTATTCTATTCAAAGTGTAGCTAATGCTACGAATTATGTGTGGGGGCTTTCCGGAGGAGGAACTATAGTTTCGGGGCAAGGTACTACAAGCATCAATGTAGATTGGGGTAGTACCAGCGGTACATTTACTGTTTCTGTGTATGCAGAAAACGATTGCGGGCAAAGTGCTGCACAAACCATTCAAGTTCAAGTACAACCGGCTGCTCCTGTTATGAATGCCGTAATTGCTGGCGATAGTGCCCTGTGCCCAACGCAAGCTGTATATGGTATTCCTGCCATTGCAGATGCTACTTCATATAATTGGACACTCTCTTCGGGTGGTACTATTGTGGTAGGGCAAGGTACTACGAGCGTTACCGTAAATTGGACAACTGCCGGCACACACACATTGAGTGTAACCGCAGAAAATACTTGTGGTATTTCTGTTGCAGCTACTAAACAGGTTACGGTGCATCCTTCGCCCACAGTGCCTACGGCTACTTCGCAAGATGCTACTATCTGTGAGGGCAGCAGCACTGTGCTTACCGGAAGTAATTCGCTGGGAGGTAATGTGAGCTATAATTTTTACGATGCCGAAACAGGGGGCAATTTAGTAGGCACAAGCCCGCTTACGGTGGCACCAACTATTACCACAACCTATTATCTTGAGTCTGTAAACGAGTATGGTTGCCGCCACAATGGCACTAGGGTTCCGGTTACCGTTACGGTAATTAAAGCACCAACTGTGCTTAGTGTTACAGCAAGCGATGCCTCGGTATGTTATGGCGATTCTGCAGTGCTTACAGCCACAGCTTCGCAAGGTGCTACCATTACGTGGTGGGATGCTCCAATCAATGGAAATGTAATTGGAACAGGTGCTACTTTAAATACCGGATCGCTTTCGCAGGCTACAACCTATTATGTTTCTGCAACTACTTCCAGTGGCTGTAAAACCTTAGAAGCACGAAAAGATATAACAGTAAATGTAAAACAACTTCCGGTGGTAGAACTTACCAGCGACAAAGAAGAGAATCGTATTTTCCCGCAAGAAAAAATTGTGTTTACAGCAAATCCTTCCGGTTATGCCAACTACGAATTTTTTGTGAATGGGAAATCGGTTCAATCGGGTACCGAAAACACCTATGCTTCTTCTAAATTCAATAATAAAGATACGGTAGTAGTAGTTGCACAAGACAATGGTTGCCGGAGTGTAGCCGATACTGCCATTGTGCGTGTAGTAGATTTTCCCAATGCTTTTACGCCTAATAAAGATGGAAGAAACGATGTGTTTTTAAAGGATTACGATTTAGTGATTTTAAACCGTTGGGGGCAAGAACTTTACAAAGGAACAGAAGGTTGGGACGGCACTTACAAAGGTGCTAAAGTTTCTCCGGGAACCTATTTCTACATTGTGGAATTAGAAAATATTACGGATAGAAAATCGGTAGTAAAAGGAACTGTATTGCTCATTCAGGATTAACGAAAAAGACACACCATTTGTAACATGAATTATTATACCGAACATTTTGTTTCTATGAAAAACAAATGCCGTTTAGCCATATTGTTTGCTGCCATGTTATTTGCGGGAGCACTCCATACTCATGCTCAAACCGATATGGAAATTGCAGATGCTGCCTTTGAAAATAAGGAATATGCTACCGCATTAAGCATGTATCAAAAACTGTTTGAAAAATCGAAGAGTACTAAAAACACAGGAGATTTGAAGTTTAAAATTGCAGAAAGCCTTCGCTATACGGGCAAGGGTTTAGAAGCAGTAAAGTGGTACGATAAAGCAAAGGCTGGCGGCTATAAAAATCCAAACTATTTATACCATCAAGCCAATATCTATTTACGCTTGGGCGACTATGCCAATGCTAAAACAAAAATAACGGAATTTCTTGCCGAAGTGCCGGACGACAAAGATGGCGTACTCATTTTAAGCAACTGCAATTACGCATTAGGTTTACCTAAAGATTCATCGCTGTTTACATTTAAAAATGAAAACTCGGTGAATACAAAGTACAATGATTATGCGCCCATTCAAATAAAAGATAAACTCTACTTTACTTCTTCTAAAATAACAGATGAAAAGACCGACAAAACGTACTCGTTTGATGGTGAAGGTTTTTCAGATATTTATGTTACAGCGTACAGCAAAGAAGATAAAAGTTATGCCAAGCCTAAAAAAGTAGATGTGCTGAATACGCCATTCAACGAAGGTGTATTAACCTATTGCGAGGCAACCAAAACAGCTTATTTTACAAAGTGTAACGACAATAAAAGCAAAGAAGAACACTGCGTGATTGTTGAAACCACTTTAGGTGCAGATGGCGATTGGAGCGCTCCCATGCCTATAAAACTTGCATTTAGGCAAGTGGCAGATATGGAGCATCCTGCTATTTCGCCCAGCGGCAGCAAGTTATACTTTGCTTCTAAAATGGAAGGCGGCAAAGGCGGCAGCGATATTTGGGTAACCAAGAAGAATGGCGATGAGTGGGGTGAGCCCGTAAATGTAGGCTCGGTAATCAATACCGAGCGCGATGAGATGTTTCCGGTAATGCGCGATTCCGCTTTGTATTTTTCCAGCGATGGTTTACTCGGTTTAGGAGGATTAGATTTGTATTTTTCTATTCTTAATAGCGATGGAAATTTTTCAAAACCTACCCATTTAAAGCCGCCATTTAATAGCAGCAGCGATGATTTTTTTCTTACATACACCGGAGCCGAAAAAGATAAAGGCTTTTTTACCTCCAACCGCATAGGCGGCATAGGTGGCGATGATGTTTACAGTTTTTACCTAACCCCGGTATTGCTTACCGTAAAGGGAAGAATTGTAGATGTAGATAACAACCAACCAATTGCCAATGCACAAGTAGTTTTAACCGCAGCCGATGGCTCCACCGATACTGCTTTCACCAATGCAAACGGAGAGTATGTTTTCAATCTAGATAAAGATAAAGACTACAAGATAAACGCCATTGCTCCAGGCTATTTTGGCGACTCGAGAAAGCTAACCACACAGGGCGAAAAATTTAGCAAGGAGTTTTCAAAAGCTACCGGACACAACTACGATTTTAGCATCAAACGCATACCTAAAGAAGAAATAAAGATTGAAGATATTTTTTACGATTACGACAGCTACACGCTACGCGAAGAGTCTAAACCGAGTTTAGACAAACTGGTGAAGTTGCTGGAAGATACACCGGAAGCACTGGTGCAAATTAATTCGCATACCGATGAACGCGGCAAACTCGATTACAACATGAAACTTTCTGAAAATCGTGCTAAAAGTGTAGTAGATTATTTAATTGAAAAAGGCATAAGCGCAGGAAGGCTCTCATCTAAAGGCTTTGCCAGCACACAACCGGTAGTTAAGAATGCCAAAACGGAGGAAGATCACCAGAAGAACCGGAGAACTACGTTTCAGGTTTTAAAAAATAATTAAAAGAAAAGAGTACAGGAATAACCACATCTTAAAATTTGAATAGATGAAACAGTTTTCGAACAAATTGTTAGCCGCAGTTGCCATATTGTTTTTTACATTTTCTACACAGGCACAAAACGAAACGGTAATTGCGCATTTTATGTATCACAGCCATGTGTTTAATCCGGCAGTGGCAGGCAATACGCGCGATATTTACATTAGTGCATTGGCACGCCAGCAGTGGGTTGGCTTTAAAGATGCACCTTCTACGCAGCTAATAGATGCCTATGGTTACATACCGCAAATAAAAGGCGGAATAGGCTTAGTGGTAATGCACGATATGCTAGGGAAAGAGCGCAGTATTTCTGCTAGGGTTTCGTATGCCTATTCGCAGCGTTTGGCAGGTGGTAAGGCGTATCTTTCTGCCGGAGCCAGTTTGGGATTGCTTAACCGCTCTACTCGAGGCACAGACTTGGTGTATCAGCAAGATGCAGACCAGAGCGGAATTTACAATAACACCAGCCGCTTTAAGCCATATTTTGCATTGGGATTGGAGTTTACGGGTTGGAATACAACAGTTGGTTTTTCGATTACGCATTTAGATCAATCGCAAAAAGATGCTACGGTATTTAAAGTGCCGCGCCACTATATGGCTTATGCAAAATACAATTGGGAGATAAATGAAAAAGTAAGCCTTACTCCCGGCATTTTTGTGCGCAGCAGTGTGTTTATTACACAAGCAGAAATAAATATAAACGCAACTTTCCGTAAACGTATAGTTGCCGGTTTAATATACCGCAGCAACGATGCCGGAGGAGCTTTGCTGGGTGTACACATTTGGAAAGGCCTATTTGCCAGCTATTCTTACGATTTCAATTTTGGAAAACTTATGAGTCACCAAACAGGTTCACACGAAATAAATGTGAGCTATACCATTAAGCCCAAAAAGGCAAAGCGTCCGTTCTATAAATCGCAACGCTACATGAACTAATGGTAAACAACCGTTAGCTTATTTTTTTTCGGTTGGCTGCTTGGCTATGCTTTCGCGCATAGAAGTGTCTGCCTGTACGTTTTGCATTTTGTAGTAATCCATTACACCGAGTTGCCCGTTGCGGAATGCTTCGGCCATTGCCATAGGAATTTGAGCTTCGGCTTCAATTACTTTTACGCGCGCTTCTTGGCCTTTAGCTTTCATTTCTTGTTCCAATGCAATAGCCATGGCTCTGCGTTCTTCAGCTTTTGCTTGTGCAATATTTTTATCGGCATTGGCTTGGTCTATTTGCAAACCTGCACCAATATTTTTTCCAATATCAATATCGGCAATATCAATAGAAAGAATTTCAAATGCCGTGCCGGAATCTAAACCTTTTGCCAGCACTACTTTTGAAATAGAATCGGGATTTTCCATTACCAACTTATGCGATTCCGAAGAGCCGATAGAGGTTACAATACCTTCGCCAATTCTTGCCAATACGGTTTCTTCGCCTGCTCCGCCCACCAACTGCTTAATGTTGGCTCGCACGGTAACGCGCGCTTTGGTAATCAATTGTATGCCATCTTTGGCAACAGCAGTTACCGGAGGCGATTCTATCACTTTTGGATTTACAGAAAGTTGAACGGCTTCAAACACATCGCGACCTGCTAAATCAATAGCAGTAGCTGCCTTAAAGTCAAGTTCTATATTGGCTTTATCGGCACTTACCAATGCGCGAACTACTTTCATAATGTTACCGCCCGCCATGTAGTGTGCTTCTAATAATTTATGTTCCAATGGAATGCCCGCTTTAGTAGCTACTACCATAGAATCTACAATTGAATTGGGGTTTACACGCCTAAAGCGCATTACTACCAAATCGAGTAGCGGAATATGCACATCGGATAGTTTTGCCGTAATCCAAAGCCCTACGGGAAAAAACCACATGAAAAGCAGAAAGAAAACAACAGCAATTATTGCAAGGAAAATAAATGGAATGCCCATTAGTCAGATTTTTAAATGGTTAGTTGAATGGGTGATGAATATAGAATTTTTTCTTTCACAAGTGGAGTGGGCTCGTTTTTTTGTGGTCTAAAACTTTGGAAGGCGGGCGTGGGTCAGTTTGTTTTTTATTATTTTGGGGTACAATTCTGAGTATATGGAGTTAGACGATATTCAACGTGTTTGCCACTCGCTGCCCGCAGTTACCGAAGATTTGAAGTGGGGAGGCCATCTGTGTTTTTCTGTAGGAAAAAAGTTGTTTCTAATTACTTCGCCCGATAACTTTCCGGTAGATGCTTCATTTAAAGTTTCTGATGAAGATTTTGAAAAACTTACCGCACGCGAAGATTGTATTCCGGCTCCATACCTTGCCCGCAATAAGTGGATAAAAGTGGCTGATATTCGCAATTTTACAGACAAGGAGTGGCGGCACTATTTAGAACAAGCACACCGTATTATTGCTTCTAAACTATCGGGGGCGGAGCGGCTGCGCTTAGGTATAAAATAAGCGTTATTGCAGCCACGATTGCATTGCAGCCATGTGGTGAAATTTGTAATCGGCAATGGCAAATTTAGGGTTGGTAAAATCAAGTTCGGTAGGAATGGCGGCACAGGTCATTTTAGCAGCTTTTGCGGCAATTACTCCGTTTAAGGAGTCTTCTATTACCAAGCATTTTTCGGGTACTACACCTAGTTGCTTAGCTGCTGTAAGAAATACGGCAGGGTGCGGCTTTCCATAGTCTTCAAACTGTGCCGAAACCAATGCGTGAAACAAGTGTGCGCCTCCCAAGCGGTGGGCTGTTGCCTTTATGAGCCGCAAGGCAGATGAGGATGCCACAGCTACTTTTACATGGCTGCTGCGGATAGCGTGTATGGCACTTTCTACTGCAGGCATTAGTGGTGCTTCGTGCAGCATGTAGTATTCCATTTTGTCTAAAACCTCTTGTTCTATTTGGTGTATGCTTTTGCCTTGCCAAGGATGTAGGTTGTACCAGTATTTTATTGTTTCATCGAAACGGAAGCCGGTAGTTTTCATACAGTCGTTTTCGGTAAGTTGCAAGCCAACGGTGGCAAACACTTCTATTTCTGCTTTTCGCCAAAATGGCTCGGAGTCTATAAGTACTCCGTCCATATCAAAGATTACGGCTTCAAAGGCATGTATGTTTTTCATTCTAAAATTTACACAATCGTAGTAAAAGTTTTCAAGCAGTTGTATCATAAAATTTCACTAAGCCGACATATTTCACATCTTTGCTTGCAAACAATATCCAACACTTTAACTCGTTTTGGGAGTTCTATTTACAGCATGAAACTATTTGTTTACTTACTTCTATTATCTGTTTTTATTGGTGCCACAGCACAAGATGCACTCATTCCGCTATCGGGCAATCCTGCCTTGGGAGTAAAGTATAAAGGCGCAGCCAATATTGGTGCTGCACGCCACAATGCCCAAGGTAATTACATAATTGAGGCAGCTTCTAAAAAAATTCCTTTTGTAGATGATTTTTCGGTGGTGCGGCAGCGCACATTTGCCTTTCCTGAAAACTATGTGTACGATTCTATTGTGAATGCTTCGGGTCCTTGTTTAGATGCTAATCTTATTACCTCTATTACCGGGCGTTTTCATCTGCAACCTTCATGGAATTATTCGTATAATATCAATACCCAGCAAGTAGATTCTACGCCAAAAAGCCCGCTTACTTTTAATTATTTTTCTTCTACAGGCACTAAGTGTTTAGATGTGGTTTCATATACATATCAATTTTATCCGGAGTATTACACTTATACGTTTAATACTACTACCGGAGCAAAAATAGATTCTGTGCTAATGGTAAACGACTCTATAAACCCCGATACTTTGTTTGATTATGCTCCGGTGCTGTATCGCGCTTTGTTAGATACTAACTGGCTTTGGATGGATAATGCTGCGTTTATCAATAATACACTTTCTATATTTCCGCCAACAATTGGTGTGGCTACCTTAGATGGCTTAAATGAATATGGAAGACCACACGATCCATTTATTCAGCAAAGTTCTTACGGTACGGCAGATTACCTTACTTCGGTACCATTAGACTTGGGCAGTTTTGTTGAGGCCGATTCTTTGTATTTCAGTTTCTTTTACCAGCCAATGGGCTTGGGCGATTATCCCGATAAATTGGATTCGCTGATAGTGGAGTTTAAGAACGAGTACACCGATAAATGGGATGTGATATGGAGCCGCCCGGGATACAATAGCATTCCTTCAGGAAGCGATTTGGAATTTAAGCAAGTGCTGTTGGGCTTCCCTGCAAAGCAAATACCAATTAAGAATTATTTCTACGATGGATTTCAGTTCCGTTTTCGCAATAAGGCATCGCTTACCGGAAACAACGACCATTGGCATGTGGACTATGTGCGCTTAGATAAAAACAGAAGCATAAACGATACGCTTATAGACGATATAGCCATTATTAGTCCGCTTGGTTCTATGCTCAAGAACTATTACACCATGCCGGCCGACCAATATACCGGAGCCGATGATTTAACCGACACCATGAACCTGTATGTGCGCAACTTAAATTACTATAATAACAATGCTCCGGCTACTAACTTTGAAGGTTTTGGACTTGAAAAATTTCCGGCATCAAGTTCTGTGTATGTAGCGCCTATTCAAACATTTAACGCAGGATATTCAAGCACTATCAGCCGAAATCCTAAGGCAGATTTTAGTGTTCCCGCAGCATTGGGTAATACCGATTCTGTAGCTGTTTTTATGAAAGAATGGATAAGCCCGCTCGACATCTTGCGCACCAATGATACGGTTGCCGCTACGCAGGTTTTTGCCAACGAATTAGCATACGATGATGGCACTGCCGAAAAGGCTTATGGCTTGTTTGGCGATCCCAACAAAATTAAAAAGTTTGCTTACGAGTTTAACTTGAACAAAACCGATACACTCACCGGATTTAAAATATTTTTTACCAATATAGATGAGAATGTAAGCAACTTAGTTTTTCAATTTAATATTTGGGATTCGCTGGTGTTGCAGCAGTTTAACCCTCCCGCTCCAATTTGGGAGTCTAATAACAGAACTCCGCAATACATAGATTCAATAAATGGCTTTGCAGTATATCGTTTAGATACAGCCTTGATTGTAAACAAGAAAATTTATTTCGGTTGGACCCAAGACGATTTTCGCAATTTGCAAATTGGTTACGATAGAAATAGCAGCAAAGGTTGCGGCCATTACTTTATTTACACCAATGCTACATGGAAGCAATCGAGTATTTGCCAAACCCTTCCCGGATCGGTAATGATTCATTTATTGTTTGGCGATACTTCAAAAATTATGCCTACGCACATTAAAGATATTAGGAAGGAAACATTGGATGTAAGCGTGTATCCCAATCCTACCAACGGCCTATTGTATATTCAAAGCGATATTGCTCCCGGCAATTGCGAAATAAAATTGCTGGATATACTTGGCAGTGTGCGTATGAGTAAGCTGCTTTCGAGCAATATGGTAGATATGCAGCCATTAGAAAATGGCATGTATTTACTTTACATAAAAGATACTGTAAGTGGCCGCACTGCCATTAAAAAAGTATTGAAAACACAGTAGGTAAACCACTGCTACTTTTTGAAATATACAGGCATAGATAAATTCAAAAAATGAATAGGGTGAAAAACAACTTGCCCTAAGGTGTTGAATTCTATGGCAGGAAACGGAAGTTTAATAATGTTGAGCGCCTGTAATACTACCTTTGCAAACTTGTTGTTGGTTTTTACTTTAGTTAAATCGGCATCAATAGAAATAAAAAATTTTCGATAGCGTTTTACATCAGTTCTGTCTACTAGATTTCCATTTTTATCGCGCCAAGTATTTTCAAAACCGCCATACATATTTCCCGCACCGTAGCCTATGGCAATATTCAACCACTTAGCGTGCTTTTGCGATTTAAAAAACGAAGCCGTATTAAAGCACAACCAAGTATTGATGTTGTTGTAATCTTTAATTAGTTTTTCGCCAAACGAAGTGCCAAATAAGTCATCGGCACGCTGCTTTAGTTCACCGCGTGGATATGGATTTAAGTGTATGGAGTACTTTAATTGAATGCGTTGCTCACCCCAAACAGCATACTGCGTTGTGGCCAAGGCTGCGCCCAAAAAGTTGGCTGCAAAATCGCTGCCGCTCGCGCCCCATTTAGACGAAAAGCCATCTAGTACTTCAATAAAAGAAATAAAGGTAAAGCCCATTGCACCCGAAGTAAGTGCAGCAGGAACTCGCTTCATTCCACTCCAGCGCAAGGCGTGGTAGCCATATACCGAAATAAAATAGGCAGCAGAGGCATGGCCGCATTTATCAATTTGGTTCCACTCTTTAGAGTCATCGAAAAAATGAAATTTGCTGCGAGCGTATTGTTCGTACCACACGCGATCTAAACCCACCATAGCAAGTGCAAAAACTCCGGTAGAAGTGCCTACTACACCGCCAACACGCTTTTTGTTTAGCGTAGATGCATTTTCTAACCAGTGCTTCTTTTTAATAGTAATAGCAGAGTCGGGAATCAATTGTTTAAAAACTGGCGAAATGGGAGTTGTCGTATTGTTTTCAAAAGCTGCTTGTGGCAGTAGCAGAGCGGTTTCGTTTTGTGCTGCCATACTCACAGGCAGCAAACCAAGCAGCGTTGCCAATATTAAATTTTGCAACCGTAGGCAGAATGTTCGACTTTTTGCTATTTGTTTGCAATACATCGCTTGCGAATAAACAACAAAAAGTATGAAGCACGAGAAATTCATTAATCGTGAAATTAGTTGGCTGAGTTTTAACGAACGAGTGCTGCAAGAAGCCGCAGACCCTAAAGTGCCCATTATTGAAAGATTGCGCTTCTTGGGAATTTTTTCTAATAACCAAGATGAGTTTTTTAGAGTGCGGGTAGCTACCGTAAAGCGCTTTGTTGAGTTGGGGAAGAAAACAAAAGACATTCCTATACCAAAGCCCAAAAAGCTATTGGAAGAAATTCAGGAAATAGTTATTCGGCAAACGGTTCGTTTTGAAGCCGTGTATGCCGAAATAGTGCAAGAACTAAAGCAGCATAAAGTGTTTTTAATAAGCGAAACACAACTTACCAAAACACAAGGCGATTTTGTAAAGAATTATTTTAATGAATATGTGCGCCCCGCCTTGGTGCCAATTATGCTGAACCAAGTTGCCAAGTTTCCCTACTTAAAAGGAAAAGCCATTTACCTTGCCATAAAACTATCGAAAGCAGACAATACTAAACTGGTACAGTACGCACTTATTGAAGTGCCTACCGAAGTGGTAGATAGGTTTTTGGTGCTTCCCTCTGCTTCGCAGCAAAAGCATATTATACTCTTAGACGATATTATCCGCTATTGCCTGCCCGATATTTTTGCCCAGTTTGATTTTACGGTGTTTGAGGCATGGACAATAAAACTGACGCGCGATGCCGAGTTGGATATTGATAACGATATATCGCAGAGTTTTATAGATAAAATATCTAAGAGTGTAAAAGCACGCCAAAAGGGCTTGCCTGTACGTTTTGTGTTTGATAATACTATTGATAAACAGTTGCTTCAGTTCATTACTTCTAAAATGAATTTAAAGCAACTTAGCAATTTAATTCCCGGTGGGCGGTATCATAATTTTAAAGACTTTATACGCTTTCCGAATGTGGGTGGCAAGAACATGGTTTACACTCCGCATAAGCCACTCACGCATCCGGCTTTCGCCAGCAACAAAAGCATGTTTGAAGTGTTGCGGAAACAAGATGTGATGCTGCATTATCCATATCAAAAGTTTAGCCATTTTATAGACTTATTGCGCGAAGCAGCCATAGATCCTAATGTAAAGAGTATTAGTATGACCTTGTACCGCCTTGCTAAAAACAGTATGGTGGCAAATGCTTTGGTAAATGCGGCTAAGAACGGGAAAAAGGTTACGGCAATCGTTGAATTGCAGGCGCGCTTCGATGAAGAAGCAAACATACGTTGGGCAAAAGAATTGCAAGACGAAGGTGTGCATGTAGTATATGGTGTTTCTGGCTTAAAGGTACACAGCAAATTATGCCTTATTGAGCGTCTCGAAAAAGGAAAAATTAAGCGCTATTCCAATATCACCACGGGCAATTACAACGAACTTACTTCTACTATTTATGCCGATGATTCGCTGCTTACTTTTAACCAAAAAATTGGGCAAGAAATTGCCGATATATTTGAGTTCTTTTTGAAGAATTACAAGCAGCTAAACACTAAGCAATTGGTGGTTTCTCCTCATCAAACACGCAGGCATTTTTGTAAGTTGATAGATCATGAAATAGAAAATGCCAAGAAAGGAAAATCGGCATCTATTTTTATAAAACTCAATAGCCTTTCCAGCGAAGATATGGCTCGCAAACTTTACGAAGCTAGTAGAGCAGGCGTAAAAATACGTTGTATTATTCGAGGGTTGAGCGTGTTGGTTCCGGGTATAGAAGGGCAAAGCGAACATATAGAAGCCATTAGCATTGTAGATAAATTTTTAGAGCATTCAAGGGTGTTTATTTTCGAGAATGGCGGCAAGCCGCTCTATTACATAAGTAGCAGCGATTGGATGACGCGCAACTTAGATAATCGCGTAGAAGTAAGCTGCCCCATTTATGATGAAAAAATACAGGCAGACTTGCGCCAAATGCTCGAAATTCAATGGAGCGATAATGTAAAAGCCAGAATAATAGATGCAGCTCAGCGCAATCAGCATCGCCCTACTCCTGCAAAAGGAAGCGTACAAGCACAAGATAAAATTTATGCATACTTAGCTAAAATGGAAGCATCGTAAATATGCCTGTTACAGCATCTATAAGTGAAAGTGAATTGCTTTATTTGAAGCGGGCTGCTGCTCTAAACTCAATATTTTTCTTGAGTAACTTTTAGTAGAGAATAGAGCATATCTTTTGCCCTAAAAAGCTGGGCTTTTACTGTGCCCAAAGGAATATCTAACTGCTCTGCAATTTCTTCGTAGCTTAACTCTTCAAAATAGCGAAGTTCAATAAGCTGGCGGTATTTGGGCGATAATTTTTCTATTACCATTCTAATGCGCTCGGCTCTTTGCTCTTTAATAATACTTTGTTCCGGATTGGGATTGTGATCCGGCACGGCAATAGTAGGCGAATCGCCATCTTCGTTTGTAACTGCAGTAGAATCGAGCGATGTTGTTTGTAATCGTTTTTTGCGAATAAAATCTATACAGTTATTGGTAGCAATTTTAAATAACCATGTGCTGAATGCGTATTCGGCACTGTAATTTTTTAAGTTATTGAAGGCCTTGCTGAATGCTTCTTGCGCTAAATCTTCGGCATCATCGCGGTTGTGTACCATTTTTAACACCATGAAATATATGCTTTCGCGATAGCGCTCCATCAGCTTGCCAAATGCCTGTTGGTTGCCTTGCTGTGCGAGCGTTACCAATTCCATGTCTTCTTTGGCACGCGGTGAAAATTTTGAATTCAGTTCCAAGTTTTCTTCCCTTTAAGAAGCGATAATAAAAAAACAATCAATAGATAGAAAATGAAAATTAGTTGCAAGAGCGGTATCCACTTCACTAAGTCTGTTTGAGCAAACTTTTTGTAGGCTTTGAAAGACAAAGCAGTTTGCAATGTTAGCCAAAGAGGAATACTTAGCATAAGCAAAGGTAAGTGCAAAATGCTGCAAATAGGAATGGCTATTGTTAGAAATTGTGCAAGCGCAAATAAAAACAGCAGTAGTTGATCCTGTTTTTTATAGTAATAGGCAGCTTGTACATGCCTTGCTTTTTGCCTAAAAAATATTTGCCACGATGTAGCTGCATGTGTAAATACAAAGCTATCGGGTTGCAGGCACAATGCCACATTGTTTTGAGTAGCAGTGGCATTTACAAACAAATCGTCATCGCCACCAGCAATGGCATGCGTAGTGTTTTGGAACCATTGCAAAAAATCGCTTTTGTAGAAAGCCATATTTCTGCCAACGCCCATATACGCATTTCCTTGTGCGGCTTCAGAAAAGTAAAGCCAAGCGGTTTGGGTGGCTTCGAAGCGAATAAATTTATTGAGTAAACTTCTTTGTTGGTAAAAAGGCGAAAAACCCAACACCAACCTTGTATTGCCATTGAGGTAGGTGCTCATGTGTGCAGCCCACAGGGTACTTGCCGGAAAGCAGTCGGCATCGGTTACTATTATTTTTTCGGTAGTGGCTGCTTGCAATGCTTTTAGCAATAGTAATTTTTTGCCCGGTATGTTTTTTTCTGCTTCGCTTACTTCAATAATATGTAGCTGAGGATGTGTGCTTGCTAATGTTGCAAGTACATCTGCGGTATGGTCGGTACTGCGATCGTTTACCACAATTACGGTAGCCTCCAAATGTTGTTGGGCTAATATACGTGGCAGATTTTCTTCGAGGTTTTTAGCTTCGTTATGAGCGCAAATAATAATTGAAATGGGTTCATGATTCTGCTGTGGTAGCATGGTTGGTGTAGCAGGTAATTTTCTTCTTACATAATGGAAAAGAAGAAATGCTATGCACACTATTTGTATCGGTAAGCAATAATGTAGAACGGCTTCGTTCATTTTTTTAGCTGCTTTTTAAAAAGCAACACAATGTAAAAACTATTTTCGCCTGCGAATGAGTTTTACCATAAATGCAAAAGATGCCGGTAGCAAAGCCAGAGCCGGGGTTTTAGAGACGGCACATGGAGCCATAGAAACACCCATTTTTATGCCTGTGGGTACGTTGGGCGGAGTTAAGGCGGTGCACTTTAAAGAGTTGGAAAGCGAAGTGCAGGCACAAATAATTTTAGGCAATACCTATCACCTCTATTTGCGCCCGGGTACCGATGTGTTGCAGCAGGCAGGCGGCTTACACCGTTTTAACGGTTGGGCCAAACCTATACTTACCGATAGTGGAGGTTATCAAGTATATTCCCTTGCCGATATGCGAAAAATTAAAGAAGAAGGTGCCACTTTTCGCTCGCATATTGATGGTTCAAAGCATCTTTTTACGCCCGAAGGTGTAATGGATATTCAGCGTAAAATAGGAGCCGATATTATAATGGCATTCGATGAATGCACACCTTACCCGTGCGATTATAGGTATGCCAAAAAGTCTATGGAACTTACGCACCGATGGTTGGAGCGTTGTGTAAAAAGATTTTCGGAAACAAGCCCGCTTTACGGTTATGAGCAAATGCTTTTTCCTATAGTACAAGGCAGTACTTACAGCGATTTGCGGAAAATTTCTGCCGAGTTTATTGCTTCGCAAAATATGAAGGGAAACGCCATTGGCGGTTTAAGCGTGGGCGAGCCGGCAGAAGAAATGTATGCCATGACCGAAGAGGTATGTGCTATATTGCCTTCGGATAAACCGCGCTATCTTATGGGGGTTGGCACACCTGCCAATATATTGGAGTGTATAGCGTTGGGTGTAGATATGTTTGATTGTGTAATGCCTACCAGAAATGCGCGAAACGGCATGTTGTTTACTTCGCAGGGAGTCATCAATATTAAAAACGAAAAATGGAAGAGCGATTTTTCGAGTATAGACGAAAACAGTACCAGCCCATTAGTGCGCAATACTTCTAAAGCATTTTTGCGGCATTTATTTCAGAGTGGCGAAATACTTGGCGGCATGATAGCTTCGGTAAATAATTTGAGTTTCTATTTAAAAATGGTGAAGGAGGCTCGCAGTAAAATTTTAGAAGGCACTTTTGCTGCTTGGAAAAACGAAATGACTGTAAAATTCATGCAACGATTGTAGTATCATGAAAATTTTAGATCGCTATATTCTCTTTAAATACTTAGGAACTTTCTTCTTTATTATCAGTTTGCTTATTGGCATAACTGTAGTAATAGATATTAGCGAAAAGGTAGATAATTTGGTAGAAAGCGATGCTACACTTTGGATGATTATTACCGGATATTATTTCAGTTTTATACCTTACATTACGGCATTGCTGGCACCTTTCTTTGCATTGGTGGCAGTAATATTTTTTACCTCGCAGTTGGCGAGTCGCTCCGAAATTATTGCCATTTTAAATAGCGGAACCAGTTTCTACCGCATGTTGGTTCCTTACTTCGTTGGCGCTACCATTCTTGCTGTTGGGTTGTGGTATTGCAACAACGAGTTGGTGCCTATTGCCAATAAAAAACGCTTAGAGTTTGAGCGCACTTATATCTACAAACGCAATTTTGCCATTCATTTCAATTTTCATAGGTGTATTGCTCCGGGCACTTTTATTTATATTGAAAACTATAATCCCGATGAGGCAAATGGCTACAAATTTTCCATAGATAAGTTTGTGCACGATTCGCTGGTTTTTAAGTTGAGGAGTTCAAAAATTGAATGGCAAAAGGATAAGAAGAAGTGGCGTTTGAGCAATCTTTACACACGCACCAGAAACAAAGATGGTACCGAAACCATTACCCAAGCAGCATCTGCCGATTCGGTGTTTTCGTTTGAGCCTAAGGACTTTAAATTTACCGATAATTTAAAGGAAGAAATGACCACTTCGCAGTTGGTAGATTATATTCACTATTTGCGCCAACAGGGATTAACCGGAGATGAATTTTTTGAAGTAGAGCGCTATCGCAGAACGTCTTCGGCTTTTAGTATTTATATATTAACGCTAATTGGTGTAAGCGTGGCATCGCGGAAAATGCGTGGCGGTATGGGTTGGCATTTGGTGTTGGGAATTGGATTGAGTGCACTCTATGAAGTTATTATGAAATTCTCCATTACGTTTTCAACCAATTCAACCTTGCCGCCAATTATTGGCGTGTGGATTCCTAATATCATTTTTGCTGTAATAGCGGCTTACTTGCTTAGGAAAGCGCCCAAATAGAGTCTTTAGTTTTCTTCTGCTCTTTTTTCGGCCTCGGTTTTGGCAATGAAATTCTCGATAATTTGAGTGGCTTGTTCGGGATATACCATAAAGAATAAATGCTCGCGAAATAAATCGTGCTCTTGTGCATTGGTTACATCCACTACTTGAATATTTCTTCCTTGGTAAATTTCGGGAACAAATTTTGCTACGCCATCGTGTTCGCTTTTTAGTATCAATACCGGAATATTGTATTTGGGGAAATTGATTAAGCCTTTTTGATTATCGAAAGCAATAGATTGCTCCAATGCAGAATGGGTTTGGATAGCAAACACCTTTGCCGGAAGCCTATTCAGCGCTTGTTCAATTGGTATTCTGTTTAAGTGCGGCAGCGAATCCATTTCGCTCATCAATTCTATGATGCGCACTTTAGAAGCGGCCCAGATTTTTTCGCGCATTTCGGAATCTTTGCTAATAAGCCAGTCGGTAAGGTTAATGCCTCTTTTTCGTACGCCTTTTTTAGAATCGAAAGGAATAACACTGCGCAATGCCAGTAGCATGGTTCGCACAGTTAGGCTTTGCTTGGGCGACATAGATGGCATAATTACCGTATCTAAAAATCCGAGCAGCGCGTGTTTGGCTTCTATACCAAAAAATGGGTTGGCGCCAATTCTGCCACGCAGGTATTTTTTTATGGCAGGATACTCTTTAAGTTCACGGTCTATCATTAAAAAGTAAATGTTGCCCATAGAATGGTCAAAGAGATATACCGGATGCCCTTTGCTGCCAAAAAAATCTACTACGGCATCTATGTTTTTAGCAATATGGTGCGAGTATTCTGCCGGAGGCAAATCGTGAGGAATAGTGCCGTAATGCATGGCGGCTGCAATACATTTTTGTGTAGAAATGCTTGCCAGTAAACCGTCAAACGAGTTAAGTCCCAAAAATCCATGAACCATTACCATTACAGGCAATTTTTCTTTGGCATTGGGCTTGTATGGAGTGGCGGTATCTATGCGGATAATACTGTTGCCGTAAGGTGTTTCGCGCACCACCTCAATTTGTGGCCAAGTAAGTGCTTCATCGTCAATAAAAACACTCATGCGCTTTTCAACCTTATCAATAAATCGTAAAAAACTGGGGCTTTCGTTGGGTTTTCCATGAACAGAATAGAGCCATGCTAAGGGTCTGCGTTTATCGGCTTTGGTTGCTAAAAAGGCAATGCGTGCCGAAAGTTTCAAGAAGTAAGGAGTGGCAGTCATGGCTTTCTCCTTTCTGTAATTTACCAATACCGATATTTCTGAAGAATCGAAAGACTTAGAATTGCGCTCAATAGCTGCGACCCTGCCTTCGGGGCTGCATGCCAGAAACACATAATCTAAACCTGTTTTATTTTCTTTTTGCAGGTATCCGGTAATGGTTTTGTTGAACTCTTCTATATATGTTTCTAACGATTGGCGCGAAATAGAAGAACCAAGAATTTGGTTGCGTTTAATATACCCTGCCTTGTATAATTTTCTTACAAAGGCGGTAGCGTCTGTAACTCCGGTTAAGTTGACCTGGGTGCTTAGTGGTGAATTTACAAAGGTGTAAATAATGTTTTCGGGTTTTACAAGCGCAGCATAGTTTTTAAAAATATATTCATAACCTCCTGCCGGAGATTGCCCGTGCGATAAACCCACAATAAATTTTTCGCCCCGCTCTAATACTTTGTTGGCATGTTTTATGAAGTCTTTCCCTAAAGCTCTGTCAAACTCTTCGCGACTTTTAAAATACTTAGTATCTGGTGCAACAAAAGGAGCTTCTTCACGCTTTTCAATTTCCTGCTCAATGGCCATTTCAATACTCGTCATTAACAAATTGTTTCTCTAATGCTGTGCGATAATAAAATTTTAGTTCATTTTATTGAATGTGAACTAAGTATAATACGCGTTTGTAAAGAATAAGTTCGGCAGCACTGCGGGTGAAAATGTTAGTAATTTATGGAAAAAACACACTTTTAAGCCTTTCGGCATGTTTATTAAAGAAGGTACTAAAAGAAATTAAGAGCCGAATTTTTTGCACGTTTGCACTATGATTTACAGAAGTAAAGCACCGCTCAGGTTGGGTTTAGCCGGAGGCGGAACCGATGTTAGCCCTTATTCTGATTTATATGGTGGAGCTATTTTAAATGCCACCATAGGCATGTATGCATACGCCACCATTAAGCCTACCAGCGATAGAAAAATTCGCTTAAATGCTATAGATAGAAACGAGTCTTATACCCTTAATTCTATCACCGAATTAGAACTAAACGGCAAACTAGATTTAGCCAAAGGCGTGTATAATCGTATTGTGCGTAACTTTACAAAGCAGCCGCTTTCATTTGAACTCACTACTTATGTAGATGCACCTCCGGGCAGCGGCTTAGGTTCGTCTTCTACTTTGGTGGTAGCTATGCTGGGTGCATTTGTAGAATGGTTAAAATTACCATTGGGCGAATACGATATTGCACACCTAGCATATAGCATAGAGCGCGAAGATTTAGCAATGGCGGGCGGCAAGCAAGATCAATATGCTGCTACTTTTGGCGGTGTAAACTATATGGAGTTTTATGCAAGCGATAAAGTAATTGTGAATCCACTGCGCATTAAAGAGAAATACCTGCATGAGTTAGAAAATAATCTAATACTGTTCTTTACGGAAACCAGCCGCCTTTCGAGCGAAATCATAGAAAAGCAACGCGAAAACGTAAAGCAGAAAAACGAAAAAAGCATCGAGGCCATGCACAGCCTTAAAGAACAAAGCCTTATGATGAAAGAAGCATTGCTAACTGGCGAAGTAGATAGAATTGGCGAAATATTGCACTATGGCTGGCAACATAAAAAAGCAATGGCAAGCGGCATTTCTAATCCGCTTATAGATGAAATTTACGAAACCGCCATGCAAGCCGGAGCTACCGGAGGCAAGGTGTCGGGAGCCGGAGGTGGTGGATTTATGTTTTTTTATGCACCGTACAACAACCGATACGCAGTTATTGAAGCCTTGCAAAAGTTTGGCGGCAAAACCATGCGCTATTCTTTCACCAATCATGGTTTAACAAGTTGGACTATATAAGTTCTACCTCGTTCGTTATTAAATCTTAGCAAACATTCGCTTTCGGGCTTCAACAGAACTAAAGTATATTTGCAGCAATTAATTTTTTAAATGAAAAAAGAAGCCGAACCATATTGTTCCTTTTGCACCCGCAAAAAGAAAGATGTTCAAATTTTAGTATCAGGCGTAGAAGCCCATATCTGCGAAAGTTGCATTGCACAAGCACAGCAAATTGTGCAAGAAGAGTTGTTCCCCAAAGCCAAGCAAACCGCCAAGCAACCGGCTTTAACTTCCTTTAAACCCAAAGATATTTTTCATCACTTAAACCAATATATTATTGGGCAGGAAGAAGCAAAAAAAGTAATTGCTGTAGCTGTATATAATCACTATAAACGCATCAACCAAGCTAAAACCAACGATGATGTTGAAATAGAAAAATCCAATATTTTACTGGCAGGGCACACCGGTACGGGTAAAACACTCATGGCTAAAACTATAGCCAAGTTTTTAAATGTACCTTTTGCCATAGCCGATGCTACCGTTTTTACCGAAGCGGGATATGTGGGCGAAGATGTAGAGAGCATTATTTCGCGCCTGCTGCAAGCCTGCAACTACGATGTGCCACAGGCAGAGCGCGGCATTATTTATATTGATGAAATAGATAAAATTGCCCGCAAAGGCGATAACCCTTCTATTACGCGCGATGTAAGTGGCGAAGGTGTGCAGCAAGGCATGTTAAAGCTATTGGAAGGCTCCGAAGTATTAGTGCCACCACAAGGAGGCAGAAAACATCCGGAACAAAAATTAGTAAAAATAGACACCTCCAATATCTTGTTTATTTGCGGAGGCGCATTTGAAGGTATAGATAAACTTATTGCGGCACGCCTAAACCGCTCTAAAGTGGGTTTTAAAAAGAATGCCGATAAAGAAAAGGTGCAAACAGATAATTTCTTGCAGCACATCTCTGCTGCCGATATGCGTTCGTTTGGCTTAATTCCGGAACTTATTGGTCGCCTTCCGGTAATTACCTACTTAAATCCTCTAAGCCGCGAAGCCTTATTGGCAATTCTTACCGAGCCTAAAAATGCAATTACCAAGCAGTATAAAAAGTTGTTTAAAGCAGAAGGTATTGTTTTAAAGTTTGAGCAAGGAGCACTCGATTTTATTGTAGATAAAGCCATAGAACTCGATTTGGGAGCGCGCGGTTTACGCAGTATTTGCGAAGCTATTATGAACGAAGCCATGTTTGAATTGCCATCGGAGAAAGGCGTAAAAGAATTTTCGGTTACCCGCGAGTATGCCGAAAACCAATACGACCGCAAGCCCGCAACCAAACTTAAAGTGGCTTAATTATTTATCTTGTATCGAATACGGCAGCAATGAATTCAAATCTCGATCCCAACCGAAGCAATATTTCTTCCGATATGGAAATAGAGCGCGCACTCCGTCCGCGCCAAATTGCTGAATTTACAGGGCAGCCACAGATTATAGAAAACCTGTTTGTATTTATAGGAGCCGCTAAAATGCGTGGCGAAGCTTTAGATCACGTACTGTTGCACGGCCCTCCGGGATTGGGAAAAACAACCCTTTCGCACATTGTGGCAAACGAAATGGGCGTAAACATTAAAGTAACCTCCGGCCCCATACTCGAAAAGCCGGGCGACTTGGCAGGTTTGCTCACCAACTTAGAGCCCAACGATGTATTGTTTATAGATGAAATTCACCGCCTAAGCACTGTAGTAGAGGAATATCTCTACAGCGCCATGGAAGACTATAAAATAGACATCATGATAGATTCGGGGCCGAGTGCACGCTCCGTTCAAATTTCGCTCAATCCTTTTACACTGGTAGGAGCTACCACCCGCAGCGGTTTGCTTACTGCTCCCTTGCGTTCTCGCTTTGGCATCACCTGCCGTTTAGAGTATTACGATGCCGAGGTGCTCAAGAATATTTTATTGCGCTCTGCTGCCATTTTAAATGTAACTATAGATCCCAAAGCTGCATTGGAAATAGCACGTAGAAGCAGAGGCACACCGCGTATTGCTAATTTATTGTTGCGCAGAGTACGCGATTTTGCTCAAGTAAAAGGCACTGGCGATATAACCTTAGATATTGCTAAGTTTTCGCTCGAAGCATTAAATGTAGATCAGCACGGATTAGACGAAATGGATAACCGCATTCTTGCTGCCATTATCGAAAAATTTAAAGGCGGTCCCGTAGGTATTACCACCATTGCCACAGCCGTGGGCGAAGAGCCTGGAACCATAGAAGAGGTATATGAACCTTTTCTTATTAAAGAAGGTTTTATTAAGCGAACCCCGCGCGGCAGAGAAGCTACAGAGGTAGCTTACAAGCACTTAGGCAAAACGCCACCATCGGTTACCGGAGGCTTGTTTGAATGGACTGAGTAATTCTTCCATTTCAATAAAAAGTTCTTGAATGCACAGTAAAATTATTTGCTACTGCAAATTTTGAGTTCATCTTTGCTGCGCATGAAAAACTGGAAACGATATACCATTACGGCTGCTCTACCTTATGCCAATGGTCCTGTACATATTGGCCATTTGGCAGGCTGCTATATTCCTGCCGATATTTATGTTCGTTATTTGCGCAGCTGCAAGCGCGAAGTGTTTTTTGTTTGTGGAAGCGATGAACACGGTGTGCCCATTACCATTAAAGCTCGTAAAGAAGGAATTACGCCACAGCAAGTAGTAGATAAGTATCATGGCATGATGAAAAATTCATTTGCCGATTTTGGAATTGCTTTTGATGCTTATGGCCGCACCAGCAGCACAATTCATCACCAAACGGCATCGGCTTTTTTTAAAACTATGTACGAAAAAGGTTCGTTTGAAGAGCGCGAAACCGAACAGTATTACGATGAAACAGCACAGCAGTTTCTTGCCGACCGCTACATTACCGGAACCTGCCCGGTTTGCAGCAACGAAAATGCCTATGGCGACCAGTGCGAAAAGTGTGGTTCTTCGCTTTCGCCTACAGATTTAATACATCCCAAAAGTGTATTAAGCGGAGCTGCTCCCGTAAAGAGGCTAACCAAAAACTGGTTCTTACCGCTCAATAAATTGCAGCCTGCAATTGAAAAATATTTAGCACAGCACACCAACTGGAAAACCAATGTGTACGGGCAATGCAAAAGCTGGCTCGAAAGTGGCGATGGTTTACAACCGCGCAGCATGACGCGCGATTTAGATTGGGGAATCCCCGTGCCGGTAGAGGGTGCACAAGGCAAAGTACTGTATGTATGGTTCGATGCCCCGATTGGTTATATTTCAAATACCATAGAGCATTTTAAAGGTAGTGATGAATGGCAAAAGTGGTGGAAAGATGAAGATACACGCCTCGTTCATTTTATTGGGAAAGACAATATCGTTTTCCATTGCATTATTTTTCCTGCAATGCTAATGGAACATGGAGGTTTTATTACTGCCGATAATGTTCCGGCAAACGAATTTTTAAATCTTGAAGGCGATAAAATTTCTACTTCGCGAAATTGGGCAGTGTGGCTGCACGAGTATTTACAAGATTTTCCCGGAAAGCAAGATGTGCTGCGCTATACGCTGTGTGCCAATATGCCCGAAACTAAAGACAACGATTTTACGTGGAAAGACTTTCAAACAAAAAACAATAGCGAGTTGGTTGCTATTTTGGGTAATTTGGTAAACAGGGTTCTGGTACTTACCGAAAAGTATTTTGAAGGCAAAGTGCCTCAAGCCGGAACTTGTGCAACATTGCAAAATTTCTTGCAGTTACAGAAAGAAAAAGCAGAAACCTCGCTCGAAGAATTTCGCTTCCGCGAAGCATTGCAGGAAGTAATGAATATTGCACGGCACGGCAATAAATTACTTACAGAAAAAGAACCGTGGAAACTTATTAAAACCGATAAGGAAGCCACCGGAATAGTGCTGTACGATTGCCTTCAAATAATTGTCAACCTAGCCTTGATTGCAGAGCCGTTTTTGCCATTTACCTCCAAAAAAATATTGGAAATGCTTGGGCTTCAACAAGCAAATTTAAGTTGGAGCAATATAGGTGCCGTAAACTTGCTGCAACCTAATCACCAACTTGGAACGGTAAGTTTATTATTTGAAAAAATTGAAGACGAAGCCATAGAAAAGCAAATAGACAAGTTAAAGCAAAAACCACAGGCAACAACTGCAGTTACGGCAGCGCCCACCGCGAAACCCACCGCAGCAATTGCTGAGCAGGCAGCAGAAATAGTATTCGATGATTTTGCAAAAATAGACTTGCGAGCAGGTACAATTCTTACAGCCGATAAAGTTGAAAAAGCAGATAAGTTGCTGAAACTATCGGTAGATTTAGGTTTTGAAACCCGCACCATAGTTTCGGGTATTGCAGCATATTTTAAGCCGGAAGAATTGCCCGGCACGCAAGTGTGTGTGGTAGCCAATCTTGCTCCTCGCAAATTGCGCGGTATAGAATCTAAAGGTATGATTTTGCTGGCAGAAGATGCCGATGGTAAGTTGGTTTTTGTTTCGCCCACGCAGGCTGTAGCCAATGGCAGCATGGTAAAATAGAGTGATTGGTGCTGCTGCCAAGTTTAGAAACGTACAGTTTTTCAGGTTTCAGAAAAAAATACAATTACGGCACTTGCCAAACTAAATAAAAGGCTATTGCCTACATTTACATCATGAGCCAAATTCAACCCATTGTAAACAAAGCGGTCAACAGAGCAGTGGAGGAAATAGATCTGGCAGATTTTTTTCCACTAGAAAACGATATTGCTACCATAGACTTGGCTACCTTTCTTTTTAAGGGGTTACTGCTAAAAGAAAGCGATTTTAGAGAAGCTGTAAGTCAAATGCAGTGGCAACAGTTTGCAGAGAAATATGTGTGTGTACATTGCAGTACCAATGCTATTGTGCCTATGTGGGCGTATATGGTTTTAGCCGCGCAACTTGCACCTTTTGCAAAGGAAGTGGCAGCCTGTAAACCGCAAGATGCAGCACAAGTTTTTTTAGAGCGCAATATTATTGCTTTTAATACAACACAATTCGAAGGGAAACGCGTTATTGTAAAAGGCTGTGGCGATAAGCCAATAGACGAACGTGCTTATTTACTTATAGCGCAAAAGCTCGCAAAGCAGGTGCGTGCTATCATGTATGGCGAAGCATGTTCATCGGTGCCGGTATTTAAAAAACAAATAGATTAAAAGAAATGACTCAAAAGGCCATATTGGTTACTGCCGTAATGTGCAGCCTTTGTTTTGGTTTTGCAGCATCGTTGGCTTGGCAAAAACTACATTGGTTCGAAAGCAATAAAGTAAATGTGTTTGAAAAAACACGCCAGGAAGCACCTGCCGTAAAGTGGGAAAACTCAATAGACTCAACACAAAAGATAGAACCGTTGCGCATTGCGGGCGAGCTTTTTTTTGCGGGCGAAAAAGTGCCGTTAGAAGACCCCGAAGTATTTGAGCGCTTAGATAGAGAATTGCAGATAAATGTGTTTTGGCATTCTAATACTTTACTTACCATGAAATTGGCAAACCGCTATTTTCCGGTTATAGAAAAAATCCTTGCCGAAGAAGGAGTGCCCAACGATTTTAAATACCTGCCTTTAATCGAAAGCGGTTTTCGCGATGTGGTAAGCCCTTCGGGTGCTGCGGGATTTTGGCAGTTCTTAGCACCCACCGCTAAGCTATATAATTTAGAAGTACGTGCCGATATAGACGAGCGCTACCATGTAGAAAAAAGCACCCGCGCTGCATGTGCCTATTTAAAAAAGGCAAAAGAAAGATTAGGCAACTGGACTGCAGCAGCAGCTTCGTACAATATTGGTTTACAAGGAATGGCCGACCGTTGCAAAACACAAAATTCTAATAACTATTACGACTTGCTGCTCACACAGGAAACATCGCGCTATGTATTTAGAATGCTTGCCATGAAAGCAATTTTTGCCAACCCTGAAGCTGCCGGCTATTATATAAAATCCGAAGATTTATACCAGCCGTTTAGCTACAAAACCATTACTGTAGATACGCCCATTACAAATATAGCTTCGTTTGCAGCCGATTTTGGTTTGCAGTACCGCCATATAAAATTACTCAATTCATGGCTACGCGATAATTATCTACACAATAAAGACCGGAAGGTGTATGAAATTAAAATAATGCAATAAGCAACCTAAGCTGTTTCATTGTAACCGCAACTTTTTTTCATGTAATTTTGAAATTATTTTATCCATGTATATTGCTAATAATAAAGTGTTTATTGTTTGGTTGCTAAGTACTGTTTTGCTGTGTATGGCAAGCATAAGTGGCTGTAAGGAAGTTGGCCCCAACATAAATCTCGGAGGTAAAAGCAAATCTTTGGTTGATACCTCGTATGTTGAAAATCCACCACCGGCAGCCGAAGAGAAAAATGTGGTAATGGAAGAATTTACCGGAGTGCAATGTGTAAACTGCCCTGCCGGACATCAGATTATTAAAACGCTCAAAAGTTCATTTGGCGAAAGGTTGGTGGTGGTAAGTTACCACACCGATTTTTTAGGCGAGCCTTTTTCTTTTACCACCGAAGATTTGCGCACCGAGGCGGCAAAGCAGGTACAAGATTATTTAGTGTTTGATGGTTACAAGCCGTCTGCATCAATAGATCGCTTTCCTTTCAATACTTCGCAAACTTCTTTATTGTATTCGCGCAATACATGGAATACGCGTGTGCAGCAAGAAATGGCAAAAACTTCACCCGTAAACATTGCACTTACTACTGTTGTAGATACTACTACTCGCAAACTTACTGCCACAGTAGAACTGCATTATACAAGCACCGTTGCCGAAGAACAAAAAATTACCATGGTAGTAGTAGAAAATAATATTGTGCAGCCACAATTAAATACCGGAAACGTAGTAGATACATTTTACAACCACTTGGATATACAACGCGTGTTTTTAACCAATGCTCTAGGCGATGAAATTAAAACCACTACCGAGGCGGGGCGTGTGGTAAAGAAAACTTATGAAGTAAACTTGCCAGCAACATTGCAATTAAAAGAACTCAAACTAATAGCCTTTGTACATAAGTATAATGGCTCAAAAGAAATATTGCAGGGAAAAGAAGTTGAGGTAAAATAAAACAGCCGAACAATGTCGGCTGCTTTATCAATTAGATGTAAATAGTAAAATTTATTCTGCGCTATCTGCTTTTTTCTTAGGAGCAGCAGCTTTTTTAGCTGGTGCGCGTTTTACGGTTTTCTTTTCGGCTGCTTCGGCAGTTTCTTTAGCAGGTTTAGCTGCTTTTTTAGCCGGTGATGCTTTGGCGGTAGCTGCATCTGCGGTAGCTTTTACTTTTTGCGGACGCGAATTGCCAAATGAACCTTTGAAAATTTTTCCTTTGCGGGTACGTTTATCTCCTCTTCCCATGATTCTTATTAAATTTTATTGCGTGCGAAGATAGATTTTTTAAGATGTAAAAAAACGGTATTATGTTTTAATCGAAAAAAACTTTTGTTTTTGAATGCCAATTGCTACATGTTGAGCTTGCAGAGCACGGGGCAATGGTCGCTATGTTTAGCATCTTGAAGTATCTGTGCCTCAGCAATATGGTTGCGCAAATTATCGGTTGCGGCAATATAGTCTATACGCCAACCCTTATTATTGGCTCGGGCATTGGCTCTATAGCTCCACCAACTGTATTGATGCAAATCGGTAGGATGCAGAAACCTAAAACTATCGGTAAATCCGGTGGTGAAAAATTTTTCCATCCATGCGCGCTCTTCCGGTTTAAAACCCGATACATCCTTATTACGCACAGGGTCGTGAATATCAATAGCCGTATGGCATATATTATAGTCTCCGGCAACAATAAGTTTACTGCGCTCCTTTTGTAATGTTTGAAGGTAGGTATAAATATCTTCTAAATACCGCATTTTTACATCCTGCCTTTCATCACCTGTGGTGCCGCTCGGAAAGTAAGCACTCATTACGCTTAAATCGCCAAAATCCAAGCGGAGGTTTCTGCCTTCGGCATCATATTGTGGCAATCCTATACCTTCTACAACATTATCAGGTTTTAGCTTGGTAAAGATAGCTACACCACTGTAGCCCTTTTTTTCGGCAGGAAAAATATAGCATTCATAACCGAGTGCTTTAAAAGGCACATCAGAAAAATCTATGCGGCTCACTTTTATTTCTTGTAAACACACGATGTCTGCATCTACGGTTTTTAGCCATTGGCTTAAACCCTTACTTTCAGCCGAGCGCACTCCATTTACATTGTACGAAAGTATTTTCAATTGATTCATGTTTCGAAACTTGTTAATTGATGCCGCAATGTGGCAATTTTGCGTTAAATATTTTGAATTTGCACATTCGAGGATTTCGTTTAGGTTTGCCCGAACTGAATTTTGGTTAAAATTATAAAATGAACATGAAGCGGATTTTTGCATTCCTATGTACCTGCTCCACTATTCTCCTCCACGCACAAACAGCTAAGTTAGTTGGTAAGGTTACCGATGAAAAAGGTGAGGCCTTAATTAGCGCTAACATTATTATTGATGCCTCCAAGGGTTTAGGAGCCGTAACCGATTACGATGGCAATTACGAATTAGCTGCTCCGGCAGGAACTTATTCGGTATTGTATAAGTATATTGGTAAAGATGAAAAAAGAGTAAAAGTAACCTTGGCAGAGGGTGAAAAGAAAACACTCAACGTTACGCTGGTAGAGCGCGAACAATTGATGGATGTGGTGGTGGTAACCGGCAGTAAATACGAGAAAAAAATGAGTGAAGAAACTGTTTCTATGGATGTGCTTAAAAGCGATTTGCTTAAAAGCAACAACCTAAACTCTTTAGATGCCGGTATGAACCGTGTGCCGGGCGTAACGGTAGTAGATGGGCAGGCTAATATCCGCGGAGGTGCGGGCTGGAGCTATGGAGCCGGAAGCCGCGTTTCTATCCTATACGATGATATGCCAATTATGAGTGCCGATGCTGCTGATGCAAAATGGAGCGCCATTCCGGTAGAAAATATTGAGCAAGTAGAGATAATTAAAGGTGCAGCCTCTGCATTATATGGTTCTTCTGCATTAAATGGTATTATCAATGCCAGAACTGCCGTGCCGGGAAATGAGCCTTATACTCGCTTGCAAATGTCTGCCGGTTTATACGAAGGTCCACGTGCCAACTCTACCTTAGGAAAAACTTGGGATAGCAAAACACATGCTTTCGGAAATATAAATTTTGCAGACAGAAGAAAACTTGGGCAAGTAGATTTGGTTTCCGGCATTGCTTACGATGGCAATAAAGGATATTTAGATTCCAGCGATGGTAGTTGGGTTCGTGCCAACGTTAAAATCCGCTGGCGTGTAAAGCAGGTAGAGGGCTTAAATTTAGGTATCAACGTTACCGCTTACCATAGTTGGGGTAAAACCTTCTTTATCTGGGCAGGAATAGATTCTTTAGGCTATAAACCATTGCCTAATTCGGTGAGCGTATATAGAACTTACCGCGCCACCATAGATCCGTTTATTAACTATTACGATAAAAAAGACAACCACTTCTCGTTGCGCGGAAGAATTTTTACTTCGCCTAATTACAACAACACAGGGCAAGGTTCCATTCCTACCAAATTTTATGGAGAGTTTCAGTACTCTCGCCCGTTCTTTAAAAACAGAAAGAATTTTAATATGAATTTATTGGCAGGAGCCGTTGGTTCGCACGATAAGGTGTCGAGTCCCGAAGGTGCCACAGGTTCATTGTTTGGAAATAAAGTTGGGTACAGCGCTGCCGTGTATGCACAGGTGGATATGAAAATTGTGAAAACCCTCAACATTACCTTAGGTACTCGTTGGGAATACTTCCAGATAGAAAAAGATAACAGTTTAAAAGAGTTGCCTTATCCGGTATTCCGTATAGGTGCTAACTACCAAGCAGCAGAGGCTACTTATATCCGTGCTTCGTTTGGGCAAGGTTTCCGCTACCCTACCATTGCCGAAAAATACATCCGCACCAGTGTAGGCGCAATAGGAATTTATCCTAACCCTAAAATACAACCCGAGAAAGGATACAGCGCAGAATTGGGTATAAAACAAGGCTTCAAATTCGGTAAGTGGAGTGGCTTTGTAGATGCTGCAGGATTTTACAATGGATATACCAATATGATGGAGTTTACATTTGGTCAGTTTGGTAACTCTTTGTACGATATTGTGGGAGGAACCTCCAGTCCAAACTATCGTCCAGATCAGCCGTTGGATCCACTATTTGGCGTGGGATTCTCTTCACAAAACATTGGAAATATCAGAATTTTGGGAACCGAAATTTTAGGTGCAGTAACCGGAAAAGTGGGCAACGATGTAAATATGAATTTTATTTTTGGTTATACATTTATAGATCCAAGAGTGGTGGGAAAAAACTGGGATCAAACCGATTTGAAATTGTTTAATGTGTATGGCGATCCGGTAAAAGTAGCAGGGAAAGATACACCACAAGTTGCCAATCCTAATTCGTATGCAGCAACTTCATCATCTTCTTCTAATGTGTTGAAGTACAGAAACCGCCATACCTTCCGTTTCGATTACACTATTTCCTACAAAGTAATTGAGTGGAATTTTAATTTGCAGTACAATAGCTATTTAGAAAATGTGGATTACGCCTTTGTAAGCCCATTATTCACCGGATTCGAAAAAGGATTTAATGCTTCTCCATTCTCCGGTTTGGCAGAGTTTAGAAAACGCCAGGAAAATAAAGCCATTAAGGGCGATATGATTTTAAATACTACTTTCTCTTGGAATATTACACCTAAGTTAAAACTTGGTTTCTTAGTAAAGAACTTGCTTAACTGGGAATATACTCCTCGCCCTGGTTACTATGGCGAGCCAAGAAATTACACCATGCAGTTCTCTTATCAGTTTAATTAAAAATGGATTTTTTACGTATGAAAAAAATAGCAGCAATTATAGTTGTGGCAGCAGCATTAGCAATTTCGCAGAGTGCATGTAATAAACCCGATGCGGGAGCCATAGTAGAAGGTGTGTATAAGTTTGCGCCTACCAGTTCGTATGTGGCATATAAGTATAAAATAGTGGCCGATACTTTCCAGCTTACAAAGTTGTACGATAACTTCTTTTTCAACGAGCCGTTTCCTACGGTTGAAATTAAAAAAGTATCTACCGTAGAAGCTACTTTTAAGCAAACAGTACCGGGCGATACTTTTTATTTCGAAAATGTAAAACTACTCTTAGATGGAGGTGGAACATTGCTCAATGCTCCGGTTAAAAACGGTTTATATTTAAAGGGTTCGGTTATTGGGTATGAATTGAAATACGATATAGTAGATACTACGAATAAAAAACTTATTCGCGTATTGGGGGTAGAGCCACCTAAATAGAAAATGGGCTACGCTCCTTAATCATAAAGGCTGAAGTTTCTTTCCAAAAAACTTCAGCCTTTAATTTTTTATATTCGTTATATGCCGGAATTGCGTTTTATTTTGCATAAAGATTTAGACTCTTTCTTTGTTTCGGTAGAAAGAGTTTTAGACCCTTCGCTTAATGGCAAACCGGTAATAGTGGGCGGCAACTCCAATCGGGGAGTGGTTTCTTCTTGTAGTTACGAAGCGCGAGCGCTGGGCGTGCACTCTGCCATGCCAACCAAAAAAGCCTATGAACTTTGCCCTCAAGCTGTTTTTATTTCAGGCAATACGGCAGAATATAGCCGCTATTCTAAAATGGTAACGGCTGTAATTGCCGATATGGTTCCTTTGTATGAAAAGGCTTCTATTGATGAATTTTATATAGACTTAACCGGTATGGAAAAGTTTTTTGGCTGCTACCAGTATGCACAAAAAATACGCCAGCGGATTATGGACGAAACCGGATTGCCCATTTCATTCGGACTTTCGGTAAATAAAATGGTAGCAAAAATGGCTACCAATAGCGCTAAACCCAACGGACATTTATTTGTACCCCAAGAGCAGGTGTTAGATTTTTTAGCTCCAATGGCTGTTCGAAAAATTCCGTTTTTGGGAGAAAAAATGGAACAAGAATTAAAGAAAGAAGGCATTGCCACCATTGCACAGTTACGTGAAGTGCCGCTCCCAAAATTGATAAAACAGTTTGGTAAGCAAGGTGTGTTTTTATTCAATAGCGCTAGAGGAATAAACCATAGCGAAGTAACTCCATATCACGAGTCGAAATCGTTGAGTGTTGAGCGCACTTTCGATATGGATTCTTCTAATAGAGAATGGTTAGAAAAGGTTGTAATACTCTTGGCCGAAAAATTGGCTCAAGAATTGCGACAAGAAGGAATGTTGGCATCGTGTGTAACACTAAAATTGCGCTTCCCCGATTTTAAAACGGTAACGCGGCAAATGCAGATAGACTATACTGCTTCAACCCAAAAACTTACAAGCTATTTATTACAACTTTTTAAGGAGCTATATAGTGCAGGCACGCCTATCCGCTTATTGGGAATTCGTTTTTCCGATTTGGTAAAAGGTGCGCACCAAACCAATTTGTTTGATGAGGAAAGAACACCTTTGTACAAAGCAATTGATGAGGTGAAACTAAAGTATGGCTCCAATAAGGTTTCGATAGCCGAAAACATAGATATGCACAATGTAAAGCGAAACCAAGATGTGCGTACCGCCAGCGAAAAAGGTGAGGCGCATTAGTTTAAAATTACGGGTGCCAATAAGTGAAAACGAGGAATAGAAACTTCAAACAGTTTACCGGTAGTTTTGTTCTCAAAGGTGTATTCGCCTTCCATGGTGCCAATGGCAGTATCGAGTGGACAAGAACTGGTGTATTCAAATACTTCGTTGGGTTGGAGCAAAGGTTGTTCACCAATTACGCCTTCGCCCCAAACGTGCTCCACTTTGCCGGTGCCTGAAGTAATAACCCAATGGCGCTTTTGCAATTGTACCGGAAATGAATTGGTGTTGCGGATGGTAATTTGGTAAATAAACAAGTAGCGATTGGCAAGCGGCACCGAATGGTGGTGGCTGAAACCACTTTCTACTACTATTTCAATTCCCAAGGTGGTGGCTGTTTCCATACTTCAAAAATGCAAGTTGAAAATATGCCAACTTTAGTTGCACGCACATTCATTTATCAACAATGTTTGTAAGCGCCAAAAAGGTATGGATGGTTTACTCTGCTGTGCAGGTGTAACCTTGCGATTTTCTGGTATCTACTTCGGCTTCGTAAGCGGTAGATGAGGAGTAATTGCTTTCGCAAAGTTTTTCGGAGGAGGAGCCTTTTTCGCAGTTTACACACTTAGAGCAAGAAGCCAAAAGAAGTGTGCTACATAGTGCTGCTATTACGGGAGTTTTCATAAGTTGAAATTTTATTGTGTGAAAATAATTGCTTTGCGATGTTTGCAGTAGCTTTAAGTTTAAACGAGTGTAATTTTTATGCAGAAATTTTTTGCCAATACTATTTCTTATGTTTTCCATCCATTGCTGTTTCCTACATATGGCACGGTAGCCATTATTTCTTCTAACCCATATTTGTTTGGAAATTTTAATGCTAAGAACCAGTTTATTTGGGTGGTGCTGGTATTTGTTTTAACCTTTATTTTTCCTACGGTTTGGCTGGTTATGATGCGTAAGTTGCAAATGATAGAATCGCTGGAATTGCGTACTAATAAGGAGCGGATTATTCCATTTATTGCCATTGCTACTTTTTATTTGTGGGCATACCGCATGTTTAAACCAAGTGCAGGCAATGCGTTTTTTGCTAATGAAATAGTTTCAAACATGTTGCTAGGTGCTACCATTTCTATTTTCATTGGATTTGTAATAAATATATTTAGCAAGGTAAGTTTGCACGCAATGGGCGCAGGTTGCTTTTTTGCATTATGTTTAACATTGGTGCGGTATTCCGATTTTAACCTTACACTGCTTATTATCGCAGCCATTGTGGTGGCTGGTGCTATTGGCAGTGCACGTTTAATTTTAGGGGCGCATAGTCCGAGAGAAGTTTTTTCAGGTTATTTAATTGGGTTTGCAGGCTTGTTTACAGCCTTTAATATACTACCGAAGTTGTTTAATTAAAAACCAACAGTTGCAGGTAGAAAAAATCTCAATTAGGATAAAAACCTGTTTCGCCATTCTGGTCTTGGCAGCATACATTCATTTTTTTTTCCGAACCAGCGATAGCGATTGGTAGCAATAAAATTGTACATGGCATCGCGTACAAAGCGTGGTATTACAATAAAGCCGTAAAGTAATTTCCATCCTCCCGAAAGGTGTTTGGCAATTCTAAGTGCGGCATCGGAACGTTGGAATATTTTCCCGTTTTGTAGCAATACAATACTATCGAAGTGCGTGGTGTCTAAGCCTTGTTGTAATAAAATTTCTTGTGCAAAATTTGATTGTAGGGAGGCGAATTTAAAGTATGCAGCGGTGTCGCGTAGCAGAATAAATTGAACTGAAGATTCGCATAAATTGCAAACTCCATCAAACAATACAATGGCGTTTGGGTGATGGTTTTCTTCTTTTAAGTTCATGGTATAGGACTATTGTAGCGAAGTGGCGTGCTTGTTTAGTTTTTGCTTTATCATACTTACCAATACATCAATGGCTACGTGGTTCATGCCACCTTGCGGAATAATTAAATCGGCATAGCGCTTGGTGGGTTCTATAAACTGTTGGTGCATGGCTTTTACTATTTCGTAACGCATCAAAACATCTTCGAGTTTTCTGCCTCGTTCCAAAATATCGCGCTCAATAATGCGCATGAGGCGATCGTCTGCTTCGGCATCTACAAATACTTTTAGGGTGCAAAGATTGCGTATGCGCTCATCGGTAAAAAGCAATATCCCTTCTACTATCATTACGTGTTTGGGTTCAATGGTAATGGTAGCTGCTTGGCGCGAACTGGTTACGTAATCGTAAGTAGGTTCTTCTATGGGTTTATCTTGTTTTAGTTCTTCTAGATGTTTTACCATTAGGTCAAATTCAATAGAATTTGGATGGTCGAAATTTATGAGTGCTCTTTCTTCAAGCGTAAGGTGTTTGTTGTCTTTGTAATAAGAATCTTGCGAAAGAACAGCAACTTCGCTCCGTTTTATTTTCTCTAAAATATTGCGAACTACCGTTGTTTTTCCACTGCCCGAACCACCTGTTATACCTATAATAATCACCTTTTATACATTGAATTTTAATAAAGAATAGAAGTGCAAAGATAAACTAGTGCTCGAATTTTATACCGCTACGGAATGTTCGCGAAGCGCATCGTTTAGCGATGTTTTTTTATCGGTACTTTCTTTTCGTTTACCAATAATAAGGGCGCATGGCACTTGGTAATTGCCTGCCGGAAATGTTTTGGTGTAGCTGCCTGGAATTACCACACTTCTTTCGGGTACATAACTTTTGTATTCCACAGGCTGGTTGCTGGTTACGTCAATAATTTTAGTGCTGGCAGTAAGTACCACATTGGCACCCAATACTGCTTCTTTGCCCACATGCACGCCTTCTACCACAATGCAGCGCGAACCTATAAAGCAGTTGTCTTCAATAATTACCGGAGCGGCTTGTACTGGTTCTAATACGCCTCCAATGCCCACGCCTCCGCTTAGGTGCACATGCTTGCCTATTTGTGCGCAACTGCCAACAGTGGCCCAAGTATCTACCATGGTGCCTTCGCCTACATAAGCGCCAATATTGGTATATGAAGGCATTAAAATAACGCCTTTTTCTATGAAAGCCCCATAGCGCGCAACAGCATGTGGCACCACGCGTACGCCTAAATCTTTGTAGTTCTTTTTGAGTTTCATTTTATCGTGAAATTCAAAAGGTCCCACTTCCATCACTTCCATTGCACGAATAGGGAAATATAGTATCACGGCTTTTTTTATCCATTCATTTACCTGCCATCCGTTTGCAGTTGGCTCTGCAACCCTTAATGTTCCTTTGTCTAAAGATTCAATAACAGTTTCAATTGCTTGTTTGCTTTCTGTGGATGCCAGCAGGTTTCTGTCGTTCCAAATTTCTTCTATGGTGGCAGCTAAATGGTGAGTACTCATGTATTATATTTTGCGCAGCAATGATACAAAAGAGGACGGCTTTAAAGAAAATGTGTGCTTTTATGTTTGCAGATATAAAATAAAGAATAATTTTTGCAGGGAATACAAATCATCCTTTTTCTATATGAAGAATTCGCTTCTCATTCTGATGCTGTTGGTTTCATCCATAGCTATGCGCGCACAAATCTTTATTAATACGGGCAACGAAAATCTGGAAAAATATAAAAAAGAAAACCCTAACATCGAGATTTACGATGAAAATAAACATGGCAGCCAGCCCGAAAAAGCACCTGCAACACAAAAGCCGGAAGCCGAAAAAGTAAAGCCTGCAGCCATTGCAGTTACTTCGCCTGCCGTTACAAAAAGTACCCCTGCCGAAACGCATACAGCTACTGTGCCAGCTGCACAACCAGAGGGAGCAGAATTGCCTCCTAATGCAGAACCTGGCAAATGCTATGCACGTTGCTTTATTTCCGACCAGTTTGAGTTTAAAGAAGAGCAAGTGGTAGATAAACCATTGAGCTATAAAACAGAGGTTATTCCAGCTGTATATGGAAAAGTTACCGATACCGTAGTATTAAGAAAATCGTATGTAAAGAAGGTGGTAACTCCGGCAGAATATGAAGTTACCAGCGAAGATGTTTTGGTAACTCCTGCCACTACCAAATGGCAAAAAGGAAAAGCAGATGCTTCGTGTTTAAGCGCAAACCCCGCAGATTGCCAAGTGTGGTGTTTGGTAGAAGTTCCGGCTGTTTACCGTAAAGTAACTAAAAAGGTATTAAAAACACCTGCTTCTTCAAGAGAAGAAACTATACCTGCCGAATTGAAATTTGTAGAGCGCAAAGTAGTGTTGGAAGCTGCCAAAACCAATAAAGTAGAAGTGCCTGCAACCTATAAAACCGTAATGAAAAAAGTATTGGTAAAAAAAGGAGGATACCAAGAATGGCGTGAAGTTTTATGTGCCGATAAGTTGAATGAGCAACGTATCCTTGCCATCCAAAAAGCATTAAAATCTGAAGGCTACGATCCAGGTCCGTTTGATAATGTATTTGGAACAAAAACAAAAGAAGCTCTTATTAAATTCCAACAAGATAAAGGTTTGCCTGTAGGCAACCTGAATATGGAAACACTAAAAGCGTTGGGTGTAAATTAAGCGTTGTCCAGAAGCTTAGAAAAGTAAATACTTAAAAAAGCCCTGCTCCTGCAGGGCTTTTTTAATTTATGACTAGTATAGGAAATACATAACAATTGTTGTTTCAAGCATAGGAATCTATAATATAGCACACAGATTTTTTTAGTTATATAGTACAGATAATAGTTATGCAGCACATACTTATTCTTGGAGCAGGAAAATCGAGTGGCGCACTTATTGATTATTTAAGTAAGTATGCCCACATCGAGCATTACAGCATTACCATAGCCGATGTAAACCCAACTAATTTAGCCGATGCCAGAAAGTTCTCAGAGGCATTAAATACAGTGCTTATTAGCGGTATAGAAGATGAACAGATAGCAGCACTAGTGGTAGAGAGTTCATTGGTTATTTCTATGTTGCCCGCAGCTCTACATCCGGCAATTGCTGTATGTTGCTTGCAGTTTCGCAAAAACCTTATTACGCCCTCTTACATTGCGGCAGCCATGCAGGAGTTGCACAGCGAGGTTCAAAAGGCGGGTTTGCTGTTTTTAAATGAAATGGGTTTAGATCCCGGCATAGACCATTTGAGTGCTTGCGAAATGATAGATAGTGTACAGCAGCAAGGAGGTGTAGTGAAAAGTTTTAAATCGCATTGTGGAGGATTGGTGGCTAAAGAAAGCAACGACAATCCATGGGGATATAAATTTTCGTGGAACCCACGCAATGTGGTGCTGGCAGGGCAGGGCAGCGGTTTTATTCGCTGGAAAGAAAATAGCGGCATACAGTTACTGCCATACCACAGATTGTTTGCTTCATCAAGTTGTATTACAATTGGAAGCGAGAAATTTGATTCCTATCCTAACCGCGATTCACTTACATTTATAGAGCCATATAATTTAGAAAATGCACCAACTATTTACCGAGGTACATTGCGCTACCATGGTTTTTGCGAAGCATGGAATTTATTGGTGCAATTGGGCTGTTGCGATGACACTACTCCAATAGAAATACACGAAGGAGAAACCAACGCTACTTTCATGAAGCGATTTATTCAATGCGTAAATGGTGGCAGCATGCAGCAGCAAGCAGCACGAATTTTAAAGGTAGAAGAAGATAGCGCGGCTTTTCAAAACTTGCTATGGCTGGAATTGTTTAAAGAAAAACCTTTGGCAATAAGCGGCAAGCACACTGCGGCAAGTGTATTGCAGAAAATATTGGAAGAAAAGTGGCAGCTAAAAAAAGGAGATAAAGACAGAGTAGTAATGCTGCATGAAATGGAATATGAACTTCATGGAAGGCATTTTTACGCTATCGCAGTTTTAGATAGAAACGGAAACGATAACCACACAGCAATGGCAGAAACTGTGGGCTTACCCATTGGTATTGCTGCCCGCATGATGTTGAATAATGCAATACAACTTACAGGCGTGTTGCGTCCGGTACAGAAAGAAATATACGAACCGGTTTTAGCAGCGCTGAAAGAAATGGGTATTAGTTTTGTACACACCCAAAAGGTATTGTAACAATTTACGGAAGCATTTTATTGTTGCGCACTCTATGAGCGTATTGTTGTAAGTATGCTTGCATGGAAGGCATAATGGCATCAACCGTTTCGGGCATTTTATCTAGCAGATTCTGCTGTAGCAATTTATCGCTTCTATAGCGGTAAAGAGCTGTTGGTTTGGTGCCATCGTATTGCAGCAAAAATTCATCGGTGAATACTTGGAATGTGCCCGCAAAATAATTCATTACCAATGGCGAAGTGTTAGGTTGGAATACACTTTTCCCAAATGCCGAAATGGTATCGCCAATTCCTAAATAATCTATAATGGAAGGGAAAATATCTTGCTGCTGTACGGTTTTATTTTCAAACCCTCTGAGCGATGAATCGGGTGTAAAGAAAATAATTGGTACCGAAAAAACACCCACGTTGTTGTTGTATTCAGGATAATGCGCAAACGAGGCTGCGTGGTCTGCGGTGAGTACAAAAATGGTGTTTTTATACCAAGGCATTTTGGATGCTTCTTCAAAGAATTTTTTCAAAGATTGGTCTGTATATTGTATAGAAGGATGTATATCTAAATAGCCCTTTTTAAAAGTGTTTTTATATGCTTCAGGTAGCGCAAAAGGATGGTGCGATGAAACTGTGAACAATACGCTGCAAAACGGTTGTGGAAACGATGAAAGTTTGGAGTTCCAGTACTGCAAAAACACTTCATCCCAAATTCCCCAAGTACCATCGTAGTATTGGTCGTTGCCAAATTCTTCTTTGCTGAAGGTATATTGGAAACCTGCCATTTTCATAAAGGCTGTAAAACCCATAGAGCCGTGATGCGCACCATGAAAGAACGAAGTGTGGTAGCCGTATTTGTTTAGTACGGTCGCCAATGAGTTTATCTTATTAGAAGAATAAGGCGTTAAAACATATGCCTCCGAAAGCGAAGGAATACTTGCTACCACAGCCGGCAAGCCTTCGATGGAGCGTTTGCTATTGGCGAGTGTGTTTTCAAAAGTAAGTGAGTGGAAAACAAGTGTATCAATAAATGGGGTGAAGCCTTCGTAGCCTTCTTTATGTTGGTTAAGTGTAGCCACGAATTCTTTACTTAGGCTTTCAACAATAATTACTACTACATTTTTCTTAGGCTCATGCTTTACTTCAAAGGACTGAACAGGATTGTATATTTTTTGTGCCTCTTCTATACTGCCGAAAAAATGATAGTCGGGAATTTTTATGTTGCCCAAGGTGGTCATAATAGAAAATGGCGTGTTGAGGACTAAGCTTGTGGCAGCCGGATTGCTTACATAATCGCCTGCATAGCTTATGTTTATTGGGCGGTTGCTGGGTACAAAACTGCCACGTGCAAATCCCAACCAGATTAAAACAACCAATGGTAATGCAGCAATATCGGCAATGTAGCGTTTGCGGTTATAGCTTTCTGCTTGCGGCAGTGGAAGTTTGCGGTTTATGTAAAAAAAGGCAAACAGCAATAGCAGTGCCGCAATGAATAAATACCAATAGGTAAAAACAAATTTTTGAATGCTGGTAAGCAATCCGGCATCATTTTTAAATTCTAGAAAGAGCGATGCATTGGTTCTGCGAAGTATAAACGGATAGTAGCCAATATCTGCAATATTGGCAATAAGCCCAATAGCATTTACAACAAAGAAAATCCACAATGCCGTTTGCTGGTAATAGCGGTTGAAGCGAAATGGAAAAGGAAGCAGCAACAGCAGCAAAAACGGTGCATTCAAATACATGAGTGCAGAAAGATCGAAGCGTAAACTGCCCCACAATATTTGTAGTAGCGAGTTTATATTTTCGTGCTGGAAGTAGTGATAGTTACATACAAAAAATAAAATTCTGCAGCATTGGTACAGTACTAAAAGCACCACCAAACGAATTACAAATGCAAGCAAAAAGCGCATAGTGCAAGATGGTAATTATTTTTGTGGTGGTTACTATTGCTGTTGCAATAGTGGCTTTATTCAAAGTTGGCAACTTCTTGCAATGCCTGGGCAATAAAATTGCTTACAGGCATTACACCTTGGTCGCCTTTTCCTTGTCTGCGTACTGCTACGGTTTGGTCGGCAGCTTCTTTTTCGCCAACTACCAACATGTAGGGCACTTTTCGCAATTCGGTATCGCGTATTTTTTTGCCAATTTTTTCGCTGCGCGAATCTATTGATACAGAAAAATCGTTGCCCTGCAATTGTAATTGAAGTGCTTTTGCGTAGTCTAAATATTTGTCGCTAATCGGCAATATGGCAATTTGTTCCGGAGCCAACCACAGCGGGAATTTTCCTGCGTAGTGTTCTAGCAAAAATCCAATAAAGCGCTCGTGTGTAGAAAGCGGTGCACGGTGAATAATAAGCGGACGTTCCTTTTCGTTTTTCTCGTTGGTAAACCAAAGGTCGAATCTTTCGGCTTGTGCAAAATCTACCTGATTGGTAGCAATTGTAAATTCTCTACCGATGGCGCTCCATATTTGAATATCAATTTTAGGTCCGTAGAAAGCAGCTTCATCTGCTACTTCTACAAATGGTAAGCCGCTTTTTACCAATACTTTGCGAACCATGTCTTCGGTTTGTTGCCAAAGTTCGGGGTTGTTGATGTATTTCTGCCCGAGTTTACTTGGTTCATGTTTGCTAAAACGCATTTGGTATTTTTCTATGCCGAATATTTTGAAGTATTTCACATAGAGCTCATTTACTTTCATAAACTCTTCTTCAAATTGCTCTTTGGTGCAGTAGATGTGTGCATCGTTCATTTGTAGCGAGCGCACGCGCATTAAACCAAAAAGTTCTCCACTTTGTTCGTAGCGGTAGCAAGTGCCGTACTCTGCAAAGCGCAGTGGCATATCGCGGTAGCTCTTTGGAGTAGCGCCAAAAATTTTGTGGTGGTGTGGGCAGTTCATGGCCTTTAAATAATACTTAGTGCCATCTAATTCCATGGGCGGAAACATGCTTTCGGCATAATACGGCAAATGGCCGCTACGCAAATACATACTTTCTTTTGCAATATGCGGGCTTTTTACGCGCACGTAGCCTTGTGCTGCTTCGGTTTTTTTAGCCAGGGTTTCTAACTTTTCAATAATGGCAGCACCTTTAGGCAGCCACAAGGGCAAGCCGGGACCCACTTCATCGTCAAAAGTAAATATCTCTAATTCTTTGCCGAGTGTGCGGTGGTCGCGTTTTTTGCGTTCTTCCAACAGTGTAAGATATTCATCTAGCATCTGTTGTTTAGGAAAAGTAATGCCGTAGATGCGGGTAAGCTGTTTGTTTTTTTCGTTTCCGCGCCAGTAGGCTCCGGCTATGCTTAGCAGTTTAATGCTTTTAATGTAGCCGGTAGAAGGAATATGTGGTCCGCGGCACAAATCGGTAAAATTACCTTGTTGGTAGAAAGTAATTTCGCCATCGTTTAGGTCTTGCAGTAATTCTAATTTATACTCATCGCCTTTGTCGGTAAAATACTTGATGGCATCGGCTTTGCTTACTTCGCTGCGCAGGTATTGGCTGTTTTTGGCTGCCAATTCTTTAATGCTTGTTTCGAGTTTGCGCAAATCTTCTTCGGTAAGTTTGCGATCGCCCAAATCAATATCATAATAAAAGCCTTCTTCTATTGGCGGGCCAATGCCAAACTTTACGTTAGGGAAAGTAGCTTCCAAAGCTTCTGCCATTAAGTGGGCGCTCGAATGCCAAAAAGTTTTCTTTCCACCATCTTCTTCCCATGTAAGTAATTTTACGGTAGCATCGGTTTTTATGGGGCGTGTAAGGTCATACACTTCTCCATTTACTTCTGCTGCTAATACTTTTTTTGCCAAACCTTGCGAAATACTCTCTGCCACTTGCAATGCCGAAGTTCCTACTTCGTATTCGCGCACTGCGCCATCGGGCAATGTTATCTTCATCATAATTTTAAAAATTTCGGTGGGCGAATATAGTTTGGTTCTGCAAAAGCCGTGAGTTTAAAAGATGTAAAATAAACTTTAGCTATATAACTTTTGGGTTTTAAATTCGTTTACCATAGTAAATACCACTGTTATGGCTGTGTTGAGTAATTATTGGCTTACCGAAGGCTGTATAGATTTTGAGTATAAAAAGTATCAGTTATTAGCTTTCTTGCAGGAAGTTTCGCAGCAGTTTAAAGAGAAAAAACTGTACCCGCGCTTGAGCGAGTTGGTAACACACTACGAAAATTTGCAATTTTTTACCGAGCAAAAAAGGTTGGTGGCTAATGGTTTTCCCAAACAAATTTCGCAGTTAGATTTTGAACATTTTACAATACAGTATCAAACACTTGCAGAAGACGATCGGCTTATGCAGGAGCTAAACGATATTGCAGCATTTGCCCTGCCGGAGTTGCAATACAAATTAGATGAGGGGAAAGATTTGTACGAAACGGTAGTGGAGCAACTGCAAATTTTCCCGGTAGGCATTGTGCCGTTGCGCAACGAAGAAGGTTATTTAATGCTCAGCGATTTTTTAAAGAAGTGGATAAGCGTGTATTACTATGAAATTACTTTGTTTGAAAATGCCAAAGAACCCTACAGGGGCATTAAAACCACACATCTGGCAGATTATAGGGTCTCTATTAGCCACCATTACGAAACTATACGCTATGAATTACTAGCGCAACGCAAAGAATTGCCCAATGCCGCAACGTATGTAGTAGAGTTTAAGCAATCTTTTCCATTGCCCGAAACCATGCTGCCAATTGCCAAAAAAACATTGGTGCGCGAGTTGGCGGCAAAAAGTAATCGCAAACAAGAATGGTGATTTTCGCATCTTTTCTATCTTCGCGCCCATGCAGTATAAACGCATTCTTTTAAAACTAAGCGGAGAAAGTTTAATGGGCGCAAAACAGTTTGGTATAGATACCAATATGGTTTTGCAATATGCCGAAGAAATAAAAGAGTTGGTAGAAGCCGGAGTAGAGGTGGCTATTGTAATTGGCGGAGGCAATATCTTTAGAGGCATTCAAGCGGCAGATAATGGTATAGATCGCGTGCAGGGCGATTATATGGGAATGCTGGCAACCGTAATAAACAGCATGGCTCTACAGAGCGGATTAGAAAAAGTGGGTGTATTTACCCGTTTGATGACAGCCATAGAAATGAAAGAAATTGCAGAGCCGTTTATTAAACGAAGAGCAGTTAGGCATTTAGAGAAAGGGCGTGTAGTAATTTTTGGAGCCGGTACCGGAAACCCATATTTTACTACCGATACCGCTGCCGCTTTACGCGCTACCGAAATTGAATGCGATGTAATTCTAAAAGGAACACGTGTAGATGGTATTTACGATTGCGACCCCGAAAAAAATGCCAATGCAGTTAAGTTTAATGAACTTTCTTTTAACGAGGCGTTACAGCGTAAATTAAACGTAATGGATCTAACCGCTTTTACACTTTGCCAAGAAAATAACCTGCCTATTATTGTATTTGATATGAACCAAAAAGGCAACTTGCGCAAAGTAGTAAGCGGAGAGAATATTGGAACAATTGTAAAGTAAACGATTCGAAAAAAAATAACGAAGTAAAACAAGCATACCATGACAGATGCAGATGTAAAAAAGGTGTTAGACGAAACCCGTTCGCTCATGCAAAAAGCTATTGAGCACTTTGAGTATGAGCTTTCAAAAATTAGAGCCGGAAGAGCTAATCCTTCAATGTTAGAAGGTGTAGAAGTAGAAGCATATGGTTCGCGCTCACCATTAAACCAAATGGCCAATATTTCTACTCCCGATGCCAAAACCATTACGGTTCAACCGTGGGATGCTTCGTTGTTACAAGCCATTGAGCGTGGCATAATGATGGCAAACATTGGTTTAACTCCACAAAGCGATGGTAAAATTATTCGCTTAAATATTCCACCTCTTACCGAAGAGCGCAGAAAGGATTTAGTAAAGCAATCTAAAGGCGAAGCAGAAACAGCCCGTGTTTCGGTACGCAATATCCGTAGAGATTCCAACGAAAAAATTAAGAAGTTATTGAAAGACGGCTTGCCGGAAGATTCAGGAAAGAAAGCCGAAGCCGATATTCAAAATATTACCAACGATTTTACAGCTAAGGTGGAGAAACACCTAGAGGTAAAAGAGAAGGAAATTATGACCGTTTAAGGTCGAATACTTGGCGGAATAATTTCGTCCACAAAAATTACGAAAATATTTTTGGTGCCTTCTGCACGCAAAACCAATTTGGTTTGGTCATAAAAGTGCGTGTTGTTTTCATCGTTTAAGCGAAGCACCGAAGGTAGCTCCGGTTTATGTAGCTGGTTAAAGCGCTGTAAGCCTGTAACCAAAGATGGCGTTAGGCGCGTAGCGTCCGCCAATACAATATGAAAGTTAGGGAAGCAAGAAAGTGTTCTGCGCGAAGCTTGTTTAGGATTAAAAATTATACTACCGTCTTCGGCAACTAAGCTCTCGCAAAGCGAAATGGCAGCACTGGAATTTTCTATGGTAAAGCCAATTGCTCCGCGTTGGAAGTTGTGTTCGCAAAAGGCATCTTTAATTTCGTTTTCCCAAGTAAAAATATGAATCCATTCATTTTGCCGCTTCATGGTTTTTAGCACTTCAATAGCATTGGCAATGGTTTCGCAGTAAATAAAATCTCCTCCTTGCGCATTAAAGTTTTCGGCAAAGTGAATATCTAAATCTGTTTCGCTTGGTTTATCGTAGCTTTTGGCAGTAGGCTCCACCGTGCGTACAGCAACAGGTGTTGAAGCGGCAATTGGCTCGTTAATAATATCGGCAAACGAGGTTGGGCGTGCTACTTCATTTTCATTGAAACCAACTACGGTTCTTGTGGCAATAACTTCTACTTCTCTTTCCGCTTGGTGGTTGCCAAATAAGTTTTTGATACGACCAAAAAATCCTTGTTCCTCTGTAAACATAAATGTTGAGATTGAGTGGATAATGTTTAACGCTTCAAAAGAACATTAAAACATTAGGTGCAGCGCTGTTTTGCGCCTATTCTTTCTCAACAAACTTTTTTGCTGGTGTTCACATTTGTAGATAGGTGAAAATAATGTAACCTTATTTTTGTTTGTAGTTAAAACCAAAGTAGTCATGCACTTAAGCAATAGGCAAGTTTTTTTAAACCACATTGCGCAAACCAGTAAAGCACCTCTGCTATTAGAAATTGCAAGCGCCAAAGGTTCCTTGCTATTTACTCCGGAAGGGAAATCGCTGATAGATTTAATTGGTGGAATTAGTGTTTGCAACATTGGGCACAGCCACCCAAAAGTTGTAGAAGCCGTGCAAACACAAGCTGCCCGGCACATGCACTTAATGGTATATGGCGAATTGGTACAAGCGCCACAAGTAAATTACGCAAAGGCGCTTTGCCGTTTTCTTCCTAAAGAATTGGGCAGTATTTATTTTACAAACTCAGGTGCCGAGGCAACGGAAGGTGCTTTAAAATTGGCCAAGCGATTTACCGGAAAATCTAAAATTGTGTATTGCAAGAATGCTTATCACGGCAGCACGCACGGAGCTTTGAGCATAATGGGCGATGAGTATTTTAAGCGAAACTATCGTCCACTTTTGCCCAATGTTTTTGCCATAAAATATGGCGACACAAACGAATTGAAAACAATAGATAACCAAACCGCAGCCGTAATTATTGAAACTATACAGGCAGAAAGTGGTGTTACGGTGCCTACTGCTGCGTATATGCAGCAATTGCGCGCGCAGTGCAATAGCACAGGCGCCTTGCTTATTGTAGATGAAGTGCAAGCAGGCATGGGTAGAACCGGAAAAATGTTTGCGTTTGAACATTTTGGCATTCAACCCGATATATTGTTGCTGGCAAAAGCATTTGGTGGCGGCATGCCTTTGGGTGCTTTTATTGCAGCACAGAAAGTAATGGAAGTTATTGCCGAAAATCCTGTGTTGGGGCATATTACAACTTTTGGCGGGCATCCGGTTTCGTGTGCTGCCGGAGCCGCTGCTCTTCAAGTATTAGAAGCAGAAAATATTATTGCCGATGTTGAAGCAAAAGGAGCACTGTTTGAAAAATTATTACAACACAAAAACATAAAAGCTATTCGCAGGAAGGGCTTGCTCATGGCCGTGCAGTTTAGCTCGTTCGAACAGAATAAAACTATTATAGATAGAGCAATAGAGCGCGGTGTGTTTACCGATTGGTTTTTGTTTGCTCCCGAGTGCTTGCGTATTGCCCCACCTTTAAATATTCCAAATGAACTTATAGAGCAAGCATGTGAAATTTTATTGGCGTGCATAGACGAAGCAGCCGTTTAAATTCTCAAATTTGCATCATGTTTCAATACTCTACTCAAATACGGGTTCGCTACGGAGATACCGACAAAATGGGATATGTGTATTATGGGAATTATCCGTATTACTACGAAATTGCCCGCGCAGAGGCCATTCGATCGTTAGGAGTTTCGTATAGAGAAATGGAAGAAAGCGGAATAATAATGCCCGTAACACGCTTAAATATTAAGTATATCCAACCTGCTTTTTACGATGATTTGCTTACCGTAAAAGTTACCGTGCCGGAGTTGCCGGGCAGAGCCATTTTATTTTCGTATGAAATATTTAAGGACGAAAACACTAAAACAAATGAAGGTGAAACATGGTTAGTTTTTTTGAATAAAGCCACCAATCGTTTAGTGCACACACCCAATATGTTGCTCGAAAAGTTACAACCGTTTTTTTGATTCGCTGTTATGCAAAAATTTATTCCTGTTTTTCCATTAAAGTTGGTAGTGTTTCCGGGGCAAGCGCTTAACCTGCATATTTTTGAACCCCGCTACCGCCAACTTATTAAGGAGTGTTTTGATACCGGAAAAACTTTTGCCATTCCTCCGGTAATAGACGATAGATTGAATGAATACGCTACCGAAATTCGCCTTACCGAAATTTCTAAAACATACGATTCCGGAGAAATGGATGTGCGCACCGAAGCCACTCAGATTCTGCAAGTGTTGGAAGTAATACAAGAAGTTCCCAATAAGCTATACAGCGCTGCCATTGTGAGCGAAATGCCGCACCTGCCCTTAGATACAAACGAGTTGCAGCCACAACTGTATGAATTATTGATGAAGCTGCATGCGTTTTTGGGAACCGATTTCGATCCGTATAAGAAGTTTAAGAATCCACTTTCGTTCGATTTAATTGCCTACTGCGCTCTTTCGCTACCGCAGCAATGCAGGCTGCTGGAAGTGCATTCCGAGAAGCAGCGACAAATGGCACTTATTCAGCATTTAATTCAGGTAATTCCTACCATTGAAGAAGCCAACCGCCTGCGCGAAAAAGTAAGAATGAATGGGCACTTTAGAAATGAAAAACCACCCGAAAATTTTAACTTTAAAAAATAGCAAAAGCCGCATTCGCCATATTTCGATAGCTATTTCTTAACACATCCGTAACTTTGGCTACATAGTTTTGCCACACAATTTTGAAGCATGGAAACAAACGATATAAAAATTTTGTTGGTGGATGATGAAGCCGATGTGTTGGACTTTATGAAGTATAATTTGGAGCGCGAAGGATTTTGGGTACACACTGCCTCCAATGGTTTAGAGGCAATAGAAGTAGCTAAGAAAACGCTGCCGCACATTATTATTTTAGATCTTATGATGCCCAAATTAGATGGAATCGAAACATGTAGAGAGTTGCGCAGTTTATCACAGTTTAAATCTACCATTATTACTTTTTTAACTGCTCGCGATGAAGATTATTCGCAAATAGCCGGCTTTGAAGTAGGTGCCGATGATTATATTACCAAGCCAATAAAGCCACGTGTTTTTATTAGCCGCATCCGCGCTTTAATGCGCAGGTTAGAAAGCAACGAAAATAGCAAACTTATTAAAGCAGGCGATATAGAAGTAGATAGAGAACGGTATGTGGTTATTAAAAGTGGAGAAGAAATTTCGCTGCCGCGCAAGGAGTTTGAACTATTGAATTTACTTATAGGGAAACCCGGCAGAGTATTTAAACGCGAAGAAATTTTAAGCAAAGTATGGGGGAATGAAACCATTGTAGGCGATCGCACCATAGATGTTCATATCCGCAAATTGCGCGAAAAATTAGGCGATGATAATTTTAAAACCATTAAAGGAATCGGGTATAAGTTCGATGCCTAATTGCTGTTTGTTTCCGATTTTTTCTTGCCATTTATAGCAAAGTCAATTCTGTAGTAAAACAAAGGTAGGAAGCCCAATTGGTACACTTCTTGCGTGCCTTTGGTAGAAGGAACATAATCTAAACGCAGCACATTTTTTTGGAAGGTGATATTTACCAAATCTATACCTACTTCGTGCGTAATATTGCGTGTGTTGCAGCGATAGTTTATGCGTACATCAAATCTAAAGTAGGGTTTAAAATGTTGTTTGTTGCGCTCGCTGTTTAGCAGTACAGGATCTTCACTTATGGGGCTTAAAACGGTATCGTAAGGCGTGTAGCGCTTGCCGCCAGCAAAGGTTATTTTGCCGCCAATGCCAAAAGTGTTTATACGCTTAATGTCTTTCTTCTTGTTTTTGCCCTGCCACACAAACTCTTTTGTTCCCAACAGATTCATGTTGTATAAGCCATTAAAATCGCTGTTGTACCATTTGCCATCGCTGCCGCGGTAGCGGGCATCATATACGCTTCCGGTAAACATAATAAACCAATTGCGGGTGAAAAATTTTTCAAATGTAAATTCAAAGCCAAAGTTTCTGCCAATACCTTTATTGGTGAGTTTTAGCGGAAAAAACCTTTCGAAACCTGCACCTTCATTCAATACATTATAGCTCGATGCAAAAGTATCTACGGGAATATTGAATAGCTGTTGGTAGTATGCTTCCATTTTAATACGCATACTGTTTCCAATAAATAAATCGTATCCTATTACAGAGTGAAAACTGCGCATAAATCCAAGGTTTTGGTTGTAGCTGCCTGTATTTCTGTATTCGTTGCGCGTTATGAAATAACTGTAAGTGGGCAGCATTTGCGAGTGTAAACCAACTCCCAAACTAAGGCTTTGGTTCTTTCTGAATTGATACTTAAACGCCATGCGTGGATCTATACTCCAACTATTGCTGTTGAGCGTAAAAATTTGCCCGTGTAAGCCGGCATTAAAAGTAAGTTGATCGCTGATATTCCATTTCCATTGCACATAAGGTTGAAACATAAAATCCCAACGTTGCACATTTACTCTCCAATACCATTGGTTGGTAAACTCGCTAAAGTTGCTATCTACCAAGTTAAAGCGCCATGCTTCGGTAAGTAAACCAAAGCGGATGGTGTGGCGTGCATTTAGCTTGTATTGGCGCATAAAACCACCGGTAAGTTTAGAAGTAATGAAACGGTAAAATAACTTTCCGTAAATAGTATCTACAACCCACATTGGTTTACTGCCACTGCTATCTACATGGCGCAGCACTCGGCTGTGCTTTACATTTACCCACTCGGTAGAGGCAGCAAAAGTAATAGTGGCATACGCATTTTTTGCTACCGGGCGCGTATAGTTTACACCTGCCACTCCCATTCCGGATTGGAAGTATTCATCGCGGCCTCCGCTGGCATAAATATCGCGACCTTGGGTTAGTTCTTTTTGTGAGGAGGTAAGTAGATTGATATTGCTGTAACCACCAATTCCAAACAAACTTACATTGCCGCCATTTTTAGTGGGAGCGTTTACTTTAAACTGTAAATCGGTATAGCGCGGAATGGCTTCGGTGCCAATATCTACTCCCATTAAGTTCAGTAACTCCAGGGTGGCATAGCGGTAATTGAAAATATAGCTTGCTTTACTCTTCTTGCTAAAAGGGCCTTCGCCAAATACATTGGCACCGAGTAGCCCAAATTCTCCCGTAAATTCATTGCGCTCGTTGTTGCCTTTTTTCATTCTTATATCAAAGATTCCTGCCAGCGCATTGCCAAACTCGGCAGGAAAAGCACCTGTGTAAAAATCGGAATTGCTGAGCATGCGGTTGTTTAAAATGGCAACACTGCCGCCTACACTTCCGGGAATATTAAAGTGGTTGGGATTGGGAATGTGTACATTCTCTAAGCGGTATTGCACACCAAAAGGTGAGTTGCCGCGCACCACAATATCGTTGCGCGAATCATCGCTGCCGGAAACTCCAGCAAAATTACTTGCCATGCGGGCAGGGTCGCCACGGCTGCCTGCATAGCGTTCGGTTTCTTCCACATTAAAACCGCGTGCCGAAATCATGGCCATTTCGTTGATGGTTTCGCCTTTGCGTACGGCTGTTATTTCTACCTCTTTCAATGCTTCTATGCTGCTTTCCATTTCTATGTTCAGCACTACTTCTTTGCCTGCATTTACAACGGTATTAGGTAGCGATGCCTTCTTGTAACCGAGGTAGCTGGCAACTATGGTAACCCTGCCTACGGTAATTTGTTCTAACCTAAAGGTTCCTTCGTTGTCGGTGAGTGTTCCTTTTAGCAGCTCATTATTTTTGTACACGGCAACACTTACGCCTGCAAGCGCTTGTTGGTCGTCTTTATCAATAATAGTGCCGCGAATAGTTTGTGTTATTTGTGCTTGCAAGTAAGCTGAGCAAGCCAATAAAATAAGTGCATAAATGTGCTTCATGCAAATTGGGTTTGTGTTCAGAAATAATGCAAAGGGCGTTGTTTTTTGTTTGTACGCTTAATTGAGAAAAGAATAGAGAGCGGTTATTGGTCTTCGGCTAAGGTCCATACGGTTGTTCTGCCAAAGGCGGGAATACCAATATAGCCGCGCACATCTACTACCTTTCCTTTTAAGGTCATTTTACACGAATATGTTTTGCCATTTTTGGGGTCGTATATGGTGCCTCCAACAAATTCGGTTTCGTTCTTTTTGGTGAAATTTTTAATTACAATAGCGCCAATTAAAGGTTTCTTTGCCAGTTCCGGTTCGGGATTGTTTTTATCTAGTTTAGGTTTCCCGTTTTCTATTGGTGTTTTAAGCCAAACTATTTTTCCGTAGTATAATCCGTTGAGTTGATATATAAGGATTTTTCCGTCTTTTTCTTGGTTGTACCAAGTGTTTTCAATGCCACTGCCCGCAAAAACAATTGCTGCCAATAGGCAGAAAAAACTTAATGTAAAAACCTTTTTCATTGGATGGAATTAACTTACCGAAGATATACAAGCATTTTAATTAAACGAAATAAATTGGTGAAATGGGATTGCAGATGTAAATCTTAAACAGGCTGTGCATTTTTACATAGCTTTGCCGCACAATATGAGCGAATTACAAGATATAAGACAGCTAACCAAAGAAAGCTTGGAGCAGCAGTTGGTAAATATGGGCGAACCTAAATTTCGCGCGAAGCAAATATTGGAATGGATATGGAAGAAGGGCGCACTCGATTTTAATGAAATGAGTAACCTTTCTAAACCATTGCGCGAGAAGCTGCAATTGGAGTTTAAATTTTTTCCGGTGCAGGAAGATGTGGTGCAAAGAAGTAAAGACGGGACTGTGAAATTGGCTATGCGTTTACACGATAGCCGCATTGTGGAAGGTGTAATGATACCGGATGAAGACCGCGCCACTGCTTGTGTTTCTTCGCAGGTGGGTTGCTCGCTCAGTTGTTCGTTTTGCGCTACCGGGTTTTTAAAACGCGAACGCAATCTTACAGCCGGAGAAATTTATGATCAAATTACTTTACTCAACCGCCATGCCGCTAATGCCAACCAAGGTAGAGGTTTAACCAATGTGGTATATATGGGAATGGGTGAGCCATTGCTGAATTACGATAATGTAATGCAGAGCATAAGGCTGCTTACTTCGCCCGATGCATTAAATATGGCAGCAAAACGCATTACTGTTTCTACTTCCGGCATTGAAAGGGGCATACGAAAATTGGCAGACGAAGGATTGAAATTTAATCTGGCACTTTCGCTACATGCGCCAACCAACGAAAAACGTGAGAAAATAATGGATGTAAACCGGAGCAATAAGCTAGAAGATGTAATTGCCGCATTGAATTATTTTTATGAAAAAACGGGCAACAAGGTAACGTTTGAGTATATTCTTTTTGATGGATTCAACGACTCGTTGGAAGATGCAGAAAACCTCGCAAAACTCTATAAAAAAGTTCCTGCATTCATCAATTTAATTGAGTACAATAATGTGGAAGGTGTAACCTTTAAAAAGGCAAAAGCAGAAAAGCGCGATGCTTTCTTAGCTTACTTGCGCAGTAAGAATATTGAGGCCAAAGTAAGGCGTAGTCGTGGAAAAGATATTGATGCTGCTTGCGGACAGTTGGCAAACAAACATTAAAGCACCAATAAGCAATCTGGAATAATACTGTTGAGCTGCTGTATTTCGCTGGGAGAAAGAGCAGTTCCTTTTACTTGCATTAAACGCAATGCCGGAAGTGTGCCGCTTGTAATGCCCACCGTTTTTAGTTGTTTGTTGAAAGTTACATCTAAAGTTCTTAGTGTTGGCAATTGCAGTATTTGCTTAGGTAGTTGTGTAAACTGGTTGTAGCTTAAATCGAGAATAGAGAGGTGCAATAATTGTGCGAAATTATCGGGCAATTGTGCAAGCTGGTTATTGGCAATATTCAACTTAGTAAGATTTTTTAGTTGGCCTATTTCGGCAGGTAAGTGCACAATGCTGTTGAATGCAATTTCTAGTTCTTCCAAATTTTCTAATTGCGCAATTTCTTTAGGCAGCCGTGCAATTTTATTTCCAGTGAGCTGGAGTACTCGCAATTTCTTGCAATGCAATATTTCGGTAGGAAAAGCGGCAATAGCATTATCGTTTAAGATAAGTTTTTGCAAATGAATGAACTTAGAAAAATTGGAAGGTAGCGCAGTAATATGCTGGCCGCTTAAGTTGAGTGTAATTACTTTTTCGGGTTGCTGCAAGGCACTTGTAAGGTTGGTAAATGTTTGTGCATTTACGGTGCTGCATACCTGTAGTAGTAGCATCAGTATTCCCCAAAAATTCAATTTCATTTGTTTAAAGCCTGTTTCAAATCCGCTATTAAAAAATCCGAAGATTCTAATCCGCAATAGAATCTAATCAGGTTAAACGGTAAATGGCTGTTATAGTTACCTTTTGGTAATGCTGCACAAACAGGAAATACGAGCGATTCGTGTCCGCCCCAGCTTACGGCAAGTAAAAATGCTTTTAAATTATTTACAAAAAGCTCTACCTCATCGGTAGATTGGGCTTTTAGCTGAATAGAAAATAAACCGCCACACCATTGCATTTGCTGCTGTGCCAAAGCATGTTGCGCAAACGAGTGGTGAAAAGGATACAGTACTTTTTCTACCCGCGGATGCTGCGCTAAAAACGCTACTACTTTATCGGTAGTTTCTTTTACTTGTTTTAAACGAAGCGGTAAAGTGCGCAAGCCGCGCAGAATTAACCACGAATCGTGAGGCGAAAGAATACCGCCAATATTTTGGAAACCGGTTGCAAAAATTTTCTCGATTAAATGTTGGCTTCCAATAATACATCCGGCAACCACATCGCTATGGCCGGAATAATATTTGGTGAGTGAATGCACCTCTATGTCTATACCCAATTCTATACAGCGCTGCCCCAACGAAGTGCAATACGTGTTGTCTATAATAGTGGTAATGCCTTGTTGTTTGGCAAGTGCGGCAACCGCTTTTAAATCTTGAATTTCAAATGTAAAAGTATTGGGGCTTTCAAGAATAATGAGGGTGGTATTGGGGCGAATGGCATTTTTTATGTTGGCAGTATCTGTGCCATCTACAAAAGTGTATTCAACACCAAAGGCAGCTAAAATTTTAGTGCAAAGTTTTTTGGTCCAGCTGTAAGGATGTTGCTGGCAAATAACGTGCTTGCCTGTGCTTACCAAACTCAAAACAGCAGTGCTCATGGCGGCCATGCCACTACCGAGCACCAGCGCACTCTCGGCTCCGGCAAGAGCGGCAATTTTTTTACATAAAATATCTGAGGTTGGATTTTTGCCGCGTGTATAAAGGCTTTTTTCGCTTTCGTGTAATAAGGCATGGCGCAGTTCATCGGTGCTGCGAAATGCAAAATTTGATGACTGTATGTGTGGCGGAGCTACTGCGCCAAAATAATTGGCACGCTCTTCGCCTAAATGGTTTAGTATGAAAGAAATATCATCCATAGAGAAACAATTACAGATTTCTCCTGAGTTCGTACTTTTCTATTTTGTTGTATAAGTGGCTGCGCTGAATATCTAATACTTCTGCGGTTTTAGATACATTCCAACTGAATTTTTTGAGCTTGTGTTCTATGAATAAGCGCTCGATATGTTCTTTAAAATCTTGAAATCTATCGAACGATTCAAATAAATCTACAGGTGTGTCTTTAGCTTGCGTGTTTGTAACATAAGCACGCACTTCTTCTTCAGTAACTTTGTATCCGCTAAGAATTACGAGGCGCTCCATTACGTTGCGCAGTTCGCGGATATTGCCCGACCAGTTCATAAGTTTTAATTCCTCCAGTGCTTTGGGCGTAATAAGTTTTTTGGAGATGCCGCTGTCTTCGCAAATTTCTTTTATGAATTTTTCTGCTAGCAGTGGAATATCGTCTCTTCTTTCGTTGAGCGAAGGAACATGAATAATAATTACACCTAAGCGGTGGTATAAATCGAGGCGGAATCTGCCTTCTTCCGATTCTTTAAGCAAATCTTTATTGGTAGCGGCAATTACGCGCACATCAACCGAAATATCTTTATCGCCACCTACTCGGGTAATTTTTCCTTCTTGTAAAGCGCGCAGTACTTTTGCTTGGGCGGCAATGCTCATGTCGCCAATTTCGTCTAAGAAAAGTGTGCCGCCATGCGCTTGCTCAAATTTGCCTATGCGTGTTTTTATGGCAGAAGTAAAGGAGCCTTTTTCGTGCCCAAAGAGTTCACTTTCTATAAGTTCTCCGGGCATGGCCGCACAATTTATTTCTACCAGAGGAGCGTTGGCACGATTGCTTTTTTCGTGTACCCAGCGGGCTACCAATTCTTTGCCGGTGCCGTTGTCGCCTGTAATAAGTACGCGTGCATCGGTAGGCGCTACTCTTTCAATAGTGTCTTTTATTTTTTTGATAGCTGGCGATTCGCCAATTATTTCGCGGGTTTTGCCAACTTTTCTTTTTAATACTTTAGCTTCAATTTGCAAATTGGCTTTTTCTAAAGCATTGCGAATGGTAATAAGCAAACGGTTTAAATCCGGTGGTTTAGAAATAAAATCGAAGGCGCCTTTTTTGGTGGCTTCTACGGCATTTTCTACCGTGCCGTGTCCCGATATCATAATAAAGGGTGTTTCTGCTGTTTCAGCCATTGCTTTAGAAAGCACTTCCATGCCGTCCATTTTAGGCATCTTAATATCGCACAGAACTAAGTCGTAGTCAAACTCTCGAATCATATTCAGTGCCTTGGCACCATCTTCAGCTTCATCAACATGGTAGCCTTCAAACTCTAAAATTTCTTTGAGTGTTTTGCGAATTGCTTTTTCGTCATCTGCAATTAAAATGTTTGGCATGTGCGAAGGTTTTTATTGTAAAACGCTGCAAAATATCATTTTCAAAAAAAACAGCGGCATTTTAACGCTAACATGCGTTGCTACAAGGTATAATGTGGCCGTGTAAAGTGCTTTTACTTTCGGCACGAATTAAAATTTAAGATATTTGCAAAGCAGCAAACGCAATGGCAGATAAGCATTTTGATATAGCAATTATTGGTAGTGGTTTAGGTGGTTTACTGTGTGGTGCCATTTTAAGTAAAGAAGGTAAGCGCGTTTGCATAGTTGAAAAAAACGAACAAATAGGCGGCTGCTTGCAAACCTTTAAACGCGATGGATGCGTGTACGATACGGGCGTTCACTACATAGGCGGTTTAGAGCCGGGGAAAAATTTATATGCCATTTTTAATTACTTGGGAATTGCAGAGCGGTTACAAGTAAGCCGCATGGAGGAAGATGGTTTTGATGTGGTGCTGTTTGGCAACGATACGCAGGCATACCATTACGGTATGGGCTATGAAAATTTTGCAAGAATTATGTGCAAATATTTTCCCGAGGAGGAGGAGGCCATAAAAAAATACTGTGCCGATATGCAAGCAATTTGCAGCCAGTTTCCTTTGTATAACTTGCGTTCCTTCGATAGCTATTCAGATTTTTCGGTGTTTGAAAAAAGTGCAGCGCATTATTTTAAGGAACTTACCACCAACCTAAAGTTACAACAGGTATTAGCCGGCACCAATATTTTGTATGCCGGAGTTGCAGAAAAAACACCATTATATATTCATGCGTTAGTAGTAAACAGTTATATAGAAAGTGCTGTAAAATGTAAGCGTGGAGGCGATCAAATTGCCAAATTGTTAGCAAGGGTAGTTAAGGCAAACGGTGGTGTAATTCTAAGGAAAACGAAAGTTGAAAAAATACATGTAACACAAGGTGTTGCCGATTATTTAGAGCTAGAAGGCGGAGAAAAAATTATTGCAGCAACATTTATTTCCAACATTCACCCCGCGCAAACGCTGGCGCTTGCAGAAACCGATGTTATCCGGCAGGTTTATAAAAATAGAATTAGCTCTTTAGAAAATTCAGTAGCATCTTTTACACTTTATGCGAAGCTCAAGCCCCAAGCAGTAGCGTATCAAAATAGAAACTATCATTATTTTGAAACTGCAGATGTATGGAATGCCACACAGCATAGTAGCGAAGATTGGCCTCGCGCTTACGCCATGTTTTTTGGTGTACCCGAAGCGCAATCGCAGTATGCAGAAACTATAGCCGTAATGGCATATATGAATTTTAGCGAAGTACAAGAATGGGCACATACACACAACACCACACTGCACGAAAGTGAAAGGAGCGAAAGCTATCAGCAATTTAAAAAGCAAAAGGCAGAAAGGTTATTGCAGGTAATGGCAAAAAAGTTTCCGCACATAGTTGAGAATATAGAAACTTATTACACTTCTACACCACTTTCGTATCGCGATTATATGGGTACTGCCGATGGTAGCTGCTATGGCATTGTAAAAGACTACAACGATGCCATGAAAACTCGTTTAATGACCAATACAAAAATTCCCAATCTTTTTTTAACGGGGCAGAATGTAAATCTTCACGGTATTCTAGGCGTAGCCATGACGGCACTCGTAACCTGCGGCAGCCTAATTGGTAAGGAATATTTACTGAATAAAATACTTGCGGCTAATGAAACGATGGCATAAGATATTACTCCTCTTAGCAGCAGTTTTTATATTGCTTCTTACAACCTTGTGGGTGTATTTTAATTATGTGCTGGAACCACCAATTCCCACCGTAAACAAAAGCAAGTTTGAAACAAGCGAGCGTGTGCAGGTAAGCAATAACTACTTTACGCTAGGCAATAATTTTTTGCGCAAAAATGAGTTTGGTTTATGGGAAGAATATGTAGAAGGAGAAGCTTTTGATAGAGGTGTAATTTTAGGTAAGTTGAATAAAGATTTACTCTACAAGCAAGAAGAAGCATTTGTGGAGCAAATAAATCAGTTGGTGCCCAATAAAAAGTACCTGCGCTTTCTCTCTTATTTCACGCGTTTTTTTAACCGCGATTTGAGCGAGCATTTCCCCATCGAACACCAAAAAGAAATTTATGGCGAATCGCTTTCTGCGCCACATGAGTTCGATTATGTAGCAGCGCCATTCGATAGAATGCTAAACTACCATGCCGCACACGATATTGGCCATGCCTTGCAGAATTTTGCATTGGTGGGCTGCACCTCGTTTGGCGCATGGGGAAGCAAAGTAGAAGACTCTACCATGATTATTGGCCGCAATTTAGATTTTAGCCTTGGCGATAAGTTTGCAGAAGATAAAATTGTGCTGTTTATGAAACCCGATAGCGGCAGCCGTTTTGCTATGGTTACTTGGGCCGGTTTTATGGGTTGCGTATCGGGTATGAACGAGCACGGCTTAACCGTAACCATTAACGCTGCTAAAAGCGATATGCCCACCAAAGCCGCTACTCCAATTGCCATTGTGGCACGCCAAATTTTGCAGTATGCAAAAAATATTGATGAGGCATTTGCCATTGCAAACAAGCATCAAACTTTTGTGTGCGAAACATTCATGATTGGCAGCGCTGCCGATAACAAAACTGCACTTATAGAAAAAAGTATTTCTAAGACGGTGCTGTATCAAAGCGATACAAACTTTATAGTATGCGCCAACCATTACCAAAGCAATGCTTTTAAAAATGATGAAAGCAATAAAGAAAATATAGAAAACTCCACCTCTGCATATAGGCAGCAACACACGCTGGCGCTTATGAACCAAACCGAAGTGTTTTCAGAAAGAGCGGTAGGAAATATATTGCGCAACCAGAAGGGATTAAACGAAAAGAATATAGGAGTTGGCAACGAAAAAGCCTTAAATCAACTAATTAGCCACCATGCCGTTATTTTTAAACCGCAGCAGCGTTTAATGTGGGTGAGTGCCAATCCGTATCAGTTGGGAGCCTTTGTGTGTTATGATTTAAGTAAGGTTTTTGGAAACGAAAAGTTTAGGCAAACTGCCAATCTTTCGGTGCCGGAGAAAACAGTACCTGCCGATACCTTTCTGCTTACTGCCGGTTGGAAAAAATTTATGCTATATAAAGACCTAAAGCAGCAAATAAGGATTGCTACACGCAAAAAACAAGCATTAAAAGATGAGCAAACTTTCGTGCGCCAGTTTATAGAAAGCAATCCTGAACTCTGGGAAACTTATTTTGCCATAGCTAAATACTACCTTGCCTTGAATCAGAAAACACAAGCCAAGAAATATTTTGAACAAGCCTTGCAAAAAGAAGTAGCAAGTAAGCAAGAAGAAAAAGCAATCAAAGATTTTATTGCCACCTGCAGTAGATAAAAAAGTATTGCCTGAAACATTTTTCTTTCTTTGCAGAAAGAACATTCCAGTATGAAGCATTATTCAATTGTATTTTTTGTGCTTGCAGCACTTACCATTCAAGGTTGTAAAAAGATAAACCTTTTTACTATTGAAGACGATATTGCATTGGGCAAGCAAACCCAGCAAGAGATTGCCAATAATCCCACTGAGTATCCAATTTTAGATGAAGCTAGCAATAAAGCAGCCTATAATTATTTGTATACCATGCGCGATGCTATTTTAAATAGCTCCTCAGATTTTGAACACAAAGCCGATTTTGAATGGAAGCTGTATATTATTAAGAGAGATGATGTACTGAATGCCTTCTGCACACCCGGAGGTTATATTTATGTGTACACCGGTTTAATAAAGTATTTAGACGATGCATCTTCGCTGGCAGGTGTGGTAGGGCACGAAATGGCACATGCCGATAAGCGCCACTCTACTCGGCAAATGACGGAAGTATATGGCATACAAACCCTGCTTTCTTTTATTGGTGGCAATGCACAACAAATCGCGGAAATAGCAGGACAACTAATTTCATTGAAATTTAGCCGCAATCACGAAACCGAAGCCGATACTTATTCTGTAAAATATCTTTGCCCAACGCGCTACCGTGCCGATGGCGCTGCCGATTTCTTTAAGAAGATTGGAAGCCAAGGCACTCCTGAGTTTTTGAGCACGCATCCGGATCCGGGCAATCGGGTAGCCAATATTACAAAGCAAAAAAATGATTTGAATTGCAACGATACCGATAACTATACGCAAGGCGAAGATATTACCAGTTACGACCAGCTAAAGGTTGCATTGCAATAGAGTTGTAGTTACTTTACTCTATCTTGGTTTTTAGCAATAAAATCTTTCCAGCCGGATATTTTTCCGGCTGTTTTTTTTACGCCCCCTACTGTTTGAAAATGGTGGCAAACCGCAGCCGCCAATCCATCGGAAGCATCTAAAAAGGTAGGTTGCATAGAAAACTTACATAAGTGCTGAAGCATAGCTGCTACTTGTTCTTTACCTGCATTTCCATTTCCGGTAATGCTCTGTTTTATCTTTTTGGGTGCATACTCGAATACTTCTACTTGCTGCATGAGTGCTGCAGCAATAGCAACACCTTGTGCACGCCCGAGTTTCAACATACTTTGTACGTTTTTGCCAAAAAAAGGAGCTTCGATTGCACATTCTGTTGGTCCGTATTGGTGAATGAGTCCGGTTACTTTTTCGGAAATTACTTTTAGTTTTTGAACCGAATCACCATACTTAGAAAGCTGCACCACACCCATACTTTGCAAGGTAATTTGCTGCCCGCATACTTCTATTACGCCATAGCCCATAACAATAGTGCCGGGGTCTATTCCTAAAATCACCTTCTTGTTTTCGCTTGAAATTTTACTCATGTGTATGCGCTGCAAGAATTGCTCAATTCAAGTGCAATTCAAAATTACTTTATTTACATGCAGAAAGGAATGGCTGAAAAAAAAGAATTGGTACTAAGCACGCTCGGTAAATACATGCTAAAATTTGCGGTGGTGGCTCTATGTGCCTATATTATTTATGAGCAGTTTTCGCATTTGGGCAATTCGGCAGCACAGCGCGATGTAATGTTGCTGGGAATAAAAACTAAAGGATATTTATTGGCAATTGCATTTTTACTTATGCCGCTTAATTGGTTTTTAGAAACCAAGAAATGGCAAATATTGCTGGCAGAGATTTCTTTTCAGCCGTTTTTTAAGTTACTGAAAGCTGTATTGCAAGGTGTAATGGTGGGCACGGTTACGCCTTGGCGCATGGGCGAATTTGTGGGTAGAACATTTGAATTGGAACGCTCCGAGGCTGCCAAAAGTTTTTACTTTTCTGCCTTGGGCGGCATGGCTCAGGCATTTGTAACGGCACTGGTGGGTTTGTTTTTTTTACCGTGGTTTTATCCTTCAGCATGGTTGGTGGTATTTTCGGCTTTGGTATGCAGCGGCTTACTGGTGGCTTATTTTTTCTTTCATAAGTTGCCTTTAAGGTTTTATTTTTTTCAAAAAAAAGCAGGGGCATGGTTGGTACAGCCGAGTTTTGCAAAACTGTTGTATGTATTGTTGCTGTCGCTGTTGCGCTACGGAGTTTACTTAACGCAATGGATTTTGGTGGCTTACACGTTTGCGGTGCACGATAATATATTGTTTTTAGCTGCGGGCGTGGCGGTTACTTTATTGTTTCAATCTATTTCGCCTGCATTGCCTTTCTTTGATTTGGCAGTGCGCAGCGGTATTTCGCTTTTTGTATTTGCCAATATAAGCAGCAACCCGATTGCAGTATTGCTTAGTACAATTACAATTTGGCTTATGAATATTGCAATTCCTGCAATTATTGGAATAATCTTTTTTATTAAAAATAAGTGGTGGGCAACCAGCCTAACTTCGGCTTCGCAGGCGAATGTTGAGCATTTCCACAGTAAGTGAAAATAGCACGGCTACATACACAAAGGCTTTGTTTACATGCACTTCAAAACCTTCAAGAATTAGCGTTAAGCCAATCATAATTAAAAACGCCATTGCCAGTACCTGCAAGGTTGGGTAGCGGTTAATAATTTTACTGATACCTCCTGCAAAAAACATCATTACAAACATAGAGGCAATTACTGCCAAAATCATTACCATAACGTGTTTAGTAAGCCCTACTGCAGTTAAAATAGAATCGAAAGAAAAGATTAGGTCTATAAGTATAATCTGGAGAATTACACCCATAAAACTACTGGCTGCCGATGTTTTTTGCTCGTGGTGTTGGTTGCTTACTTTCTCGTGAATTTCGGAAGTAGATTTGGCTATAAGGAATAAGCCGCCTCCAATTAAAATTAAATCTCTGCCCGAAAATTCATTTTCAAACAAGGTAAAAATAGGTGCGGTTAAACCAATAATCCACGAAATGGCTAAGAGTAAACCTATTCTAAAAACCAATGCAATCAACAATCCCAAATTGCGTGCATTGCGTTGTTTTTCTTGCGGAAGTTTTCCGGTAACTATTGAAATAAAAATAATATTGTCAACGCCTAAAACTATTTCAAGGAAAGTGAGCGTTAAGAAACTCACCCAAGCATCTGCATGTGCAAATACACTAAAATCGTAATCCATGTGTTGTTTTTAGAGTCCCGTGTTTAACCCGAGTGTGCTAACAAATGCTCGGAAATCGGTACTGCCGCGCAATAATAATGAATAGGAAATATCGAACTGCCTTGAACCTCTTAAAAAAATTGAAAGCGTGGTTCTTCCAATGTCTTCATCCAGCATCATAGAATCTACTTCATCCCAGCGGAAGGTAACTTTGCGCGGAATAAAAAAGCGCAATGCACTGTTGATTCTAATGGTGCAATTTTTTTCATCGGTTTTTATTTCTACAAACTCCATAGAAATATAGGTTCCTAATACCATAAAACACAAGGTGAGTAAAATAACCCAAGGCATTAGTTGCGAAAAAAGCGCATTGTAGCGTAGTTCCTGCCGTTGGTCGAGCAATTCCCAACCAAAGTAATACGTTAGAAAAGGAATGGCGCCAATGAGCAGCAGCAAAATAAAAGTGCGGATTCCAATGATTCCGATAAAGCGATAATTCATGTCCAGATAGTTTTTCTCAGAGTCCCAATAGATGGGATGAATATCCCAGCAAATTTTCTGCCAAAAATGCAGCATTAAACTTTTAGGCGCTATTTTTGTATTACAATTCAATAAAAAGTAAGGTGCAAAATATGGCTTCTTCTATTGATTTTTGGGATACTTCAAGGGAATTACTGTTTACCGGTGCAGCATTGGGAAGTATAGGAATTATTTCAATATTTTCTTTTATGGCTTTTCAGTTGGCAGTTTTTGTATCGGCATTTGTACAAGGAACTAAACACAGAAATGTATTTGTTATGCTACAGAGGCTTGTAAAATACACGGTGTTGAACTTTTCTTTCCATACAGTTGGCGTAGTTACTGCAAGCGTATTTTTATTCTTTGAAATAGCTTGGTGGTGGTTGCCCATTATTGTATTGGCAGCAACGATGGTATTGTTTTATGTTTTGCGAAACACTTTGGTGCTCTACTTAAACTGGCGCTTTAGAAAATACCTGAAATACTTAGCATTGTTTAAAACCTTCCGTAAAATTGGTTTCATTGCAGTTTCGTAATGGCAACATGGAAAAAACTGTTTTACCACTCCGGCAAGCCGAAATTTTTAAGCAGCAGGCTTTAGCTTGGGCCAATAAGTTTGGTGTTTGCATTTTATTGGATGGCAACCATCATACTTCGGGATTTAGCTGGCAATTGGCGGTAGATGCGTGGAGTTTTGTAGATGCAAATGCAGGAAATGCTTTTGCACAGTTGGAGCAGTTTTTACAAGCGAAAAAGCAAACTGTTTTTGGGTTTATGGCCTATGAACTCAAAAATGAAATCGAAAATTTAACCAGCCGCCACACCGATAATATTGGACTTCCACACTTGTTTTTTTTTGAACCTCGCTATTTGATAGAAGTAAATGGAAACAGTGTAACCATCAATAGAAATTATCCGGAGGCTTTTGAAATTGTAGAAAGCATACTGCAAACACCTTTGCCCAAGGCTGTTACCAATGCCCCCGATTGGGAGTTTAGAACCGAAAAAGAAAAGTATGTACATACAATAGAAACTATTAAAGAGAGAATAGCCGCAGGCGATTTTTATGAAATAAATTATTGCATAGAAGCCCATGCAACGCAAGCAGCCGTGGAGCCGGTAATGCTCTTCCATAAGTTGAATACTGCTGCAAAGGCGCCATTTGCCTGTTTTGTGAAGTACTACAGCAGCTATGTTTTATGCGCCAGTCCGGAACGTTTTTTAAAGAAGGAAGGTGCCAGAGTGTTTTCGCAGCCCATGAAAGGCACTATTGAAAAATCAAATATAGAAAGCGAAAACCGCGCACTGCAACTGCAATTACAGCAGAGCGAAAAGGAGCGTGCCGAAAATATTATGATTGTAGATTTAGTGCGAAACGATCTTGCTAAAAGCTGCAAAACAGGAAGTGTAAAAGTAGATGAACTGTGTGGTGTATATGCCTTTGAAACCATAAACCAAATGATTTCTACTATTAGCGGCACAGCTAAAAATGAAGTTGGTATCACCGATGTTATTAAGAACGCTTTCCCAATGGGTAGTATGACGGGTGCTCCTAAAATAGAGGTAATGCAAGCCATTGATGCAATAGAGGATTTTCAACGCGGTATTTTTTCGGGTACGGTTGGCTATATTACTCCTACAGGCGATTTTGATTTTAATGTAGTAATACGAAGTATATTTTACCATGCCGCCAAAGGCTACCTATCGCTGCGCTCGGGTGGAGCCATTACGTACGATTCGCAGGCAGAAAGCGAATGGAACGAGGTGTTGCTAAAAATGAAAGCTATGCGCGAAGTATTTGCTTCGGGTAGCTAAATTTATTTTACTACTGCCAACCGTTTTATATGGTTGTGTAGCTTTACCAAATAAATGCCGCCAGCCAGCGAAGCCGCATTTATTTTTTCTGCTTGAAAAAAGGTACGCTCCAATACTTTTTCGCCTGTAATAGAAAAAATTTCTGCTTTGGCTGCTTCGTTGCTTTCGGTAGTAATTACAACGCTGCCCGAAGTTGGGTTCGGAAAAATATTCCACTCGTAGTTTTTTGGGTTGGCTGCTTCGTGTACAGCTACATCTATTAGTTTAGAGCTGTAAAAATCAAGCCCGCCCAGCGAGTTGCCCACTACTAAATCGGGAATGCTGTCGCCATTAAAATCGGCAAAGGCAATTGTACTTTTTTTGCCAACCGAAATACCCAGCAGGTTAGAGTCTATTAGCGAGAACGATTCGTTTCTAATGTCGTTTCCGGGAATGTAAAATTTAAAAATGGCGCCTCTATTAGAGCCTGAGTATAGAAAAAGAGAATCGTTGTGCTTTGTAAGCACAGGTTGAGAAAGTCCATCAACTTCATAGATTCCTTTCAGGTTTACATTGCCCCATTTCAGTTTCACCGAATCTTTATGAAACTGAGGATTTTGCTTGCTGCCAAAATTAATGTACCAATTGAGTGAACCATCTTTGCGACCGCAAATAATATCGTTGTCGTTATCGCCATCAACATCGTAAATAAATGGAGCTGCTAATACCGAAGCATCTAAATCAAAATATTGCGGAGTGGTAAGTGCCGGAAATTGTGCGGTAGTGGTTCCTGTATTTTTTAAGAAATGAACATTTCCGGCATAGTCGCCCAGCAGCATGTCTGCTTTGCCATCGCCATCGAGGTCGCCAAATGTGGGTTGTAGTGTTTTTAAGAGATATTGAGCTATGTTTTCGTAATTGTCGGTTACTAACTTAAATGCAGGTTGGGTGGTCGTACCTACATTTTGCAGAAGCGCCAATTGCGATTTTTCAAGGCTTCCTTGATGAATGTAATACTGCGCATTGCCGATTACCAAATCCATTAAGCCATCGTTGTTGTAATCAAATGCGGCAACTTTGGCATCGCTTCCAAAATCGAGCATGGTGTGAACTAAAAAACTATCGGTTTGGTAGTTGAAAACATAGTTGGTATTGCTGCCTGTATTTTTGTAGAACAGTACATTTTTTACATTGCGTATGGCGGTGCGGGCATTGGGCGATACCAGCAAATCGTTTTTGCCATCGTTATCTACATCGGCAATATATCCTGCGGGGAAAATTGGCATATCAATGGAGGTGTTGTAGTTCGGGAAAATGCTGTCGTAGCTTAGAATGTTAGCTTCGGTATTATCGCCACCATTGCGCAGCATTATCATGGTGTTGTAAGTAATATCGCCCAGTAGTAAATCTATGTCGCCATCGCCATCTTCATCGTATGGGCAAAGCGTGGAGCCGGCATGGCGCCCTGCAGGAGTGCCTTGTATGCCGCCTGTTTTACAGTAGCCAATTGAAATAGCATTGGTAGTGCTGGATTCAATAAATTTTCCCCAGCATTGGTCTAAGTTGTAGGAGTCGAAAATAAGAGAGTCTGCTCCAAAACCTTGTTCCACAGATTGGTTTTCGTAAAACTGCGGCACCGATGGGTTGAGCAAATTCCCAAACACCAAAATGTCCATATCGCCATCGCCATTCACATCTAAAATGCCCGGAATATCATCGGTAAGTACATAGAGGTTTATCTTAGGATAGTTAATAGAAAAGTAGTCGGTATAGGTGAGTAGTTCTGTTTGTATTTCAAAAGAAAGTGCGTTGTTTATTCTCTTTCCTCTAAACACTTTTAGCCCGCTGTTTGCCCAACAAAAAATATCGGGAATACCATCTTTGTTGAAATCGCGCATGAGTGCCCAGTTCTCTAATTCGGGCAGTGCTGCAACAATGTGTGGTGCATAGCTGTAATTGCCATTTCCTTTATTGATAAATGCAAATGCACGGCTGCCATTGCGGTCGAATACAAAAAGATCGTTGGTGCCATCACCATCCAAATCGGCTGGCGAAAACTGTGGAGCATCTAAACCGCCAGCCCAAGCATTGGTGAGGGTGGTTCCATATTTTTCTACCGGAAGGGAAAGCGTTTGGTAGTAAGTTTGTGCGTAAACTTGCAATCCAATAAGAGCAAGAAGAAGTGTGTAAAAAGTATATTGCATAAGTTTCTTGTAATGAAGATAGCAAGGTTTTGAAATACGTTTCATATTGCCAATGCAAGAATTGCTAAAATTCAAAATTGCTGAGGTCGCGTCTGTTTTTTTTGGTGGGTCGCCCTTGCTTGCTTTGGCGCTTTCCGGTAAATTCTACAAAGGTTGATTTTTGTGCGGTGTTTTCTTGCGGACTTAAATCTGTGTAATAGTGTATAGCAGCGTTGTACTGCTTGCGTTGGTCTAACAAAGCAGTAACTTCTATCAACCATTTTTTGTGTTCGGTTTTAATCTCGTATTGGTCGCCAATACACACGGCTTTGCTGGCTTTAAGATTAGTGCCGTGCTGCTTTACCTTTCCCGATGCAATGGCTTCGGCAGCTTGAGTTCGAGTTTTAAAAATGCGTATTGCCCATAAGTATTTATCTAAGCGAACATTATCTAAACTCATTTTTGAATCTGCTTTTTCTTTATACCAAACTCTACCTTCCAACTAATAACGGGAACAATGCCTAGGTTTCTAACAATACGAATATTGTCTTTTTGTGGGTCGTACACTTTTTGGGCTACATTTTTTCGGTTAATTACATTTTGTATATCAACACTCAATATCCAACTCCAGCGTTTTTTATTTCTTCTAAAGTATGCTCCAAAATCTACTCTCAGGTAATCGGGCAGTTTCTCGCTAAAGGCTTGGTTGTGGTTATATATGGTTTGTTGTTGAGCACGGCTGGCTTCTAAATCTATAGGTGTAATGCGCATGCCGCCACGATATAATATTTTGGTGTTTACTCCTATGATGTTTATTTTTTGTTTGCCGAGTATAAATTCTTTTCCTCCCAGCACGTTTAATACATAGTTGCCATTGTATGCAGTATTGCGCCATACGCCATCGGTAGCAGCATAGCGGGAGTTGAACAACGATGTAGTAACCAAGAAAAAGTAATTTTGGGTAAAGAATTTCTCTACAGTTAATTCTAAGCCGTAGTTCATTCCCTTTCCTTTATTGGTAAGCGGAAAACTTACAAAGCCATCGTTTTCGTTTACTATGGCATACCAAGCATTGGAGTCGCGCCCTGCGGGAACTTGAAATAAATACTGGAAATATGTTTCGGCATGTAGCCTAAAATCTTTTAAGAAAATAAAGTCGTAGCCTAATACGGCATGTACTGCTTTACTCATGTTTAAGTTCATGTTGGCAGAGCGCAAGCCACCGGGTGTTTCTACATTTGATATGTAAGCAGAAATGGCATCAGTTCTATTGTGTAACCCAACTCCAACACTTAGTGAATGGTTAAAAGCAGGTTTCCATTCCACATTGGCACGAGGTTCTAAAGCCGCTTTTTTATTTAAGAAGAAGTAAGTGAAATGCAAACCCGAAGTAATGCTCAGGGATTCTGAAAAGCGATGTTTCCATTGCCAATAAGCTTGCAGTAAGTGTGTGTTTCCGTTGCCTTGTACGCGTGTTTCTAATTGCTGTGTTGTAAAGTTGAAATCTTTATTGCGCAGGTTGTAGAAAGTGCCTGTGTAGTAAATGCCGCTGCGCAATAAATTTTTACTGTCTATCTTTCTATTGAGCATTACTGCCAGCCTTGCGTAGTAGTACAAATATTTCTCTTCGGCAATAGTAGTTGGGTTAAGCTGAGTAGTGAAAGTATCGGTATGGTTACCGCTATTGGTATAGCTGAGGCTGAGTGTGGTTTTAATATATGTTTTGGCATCGGGCAGCAGTAGGTGTGTAATGCCGGCAGTGCCCATGTAATAATGCATGTTGTCGCTAGATTTATCTTGCAGGCTTTGCCATTTCGTGGTATCTTTTTGCACGGTGGTGCCCAAACTGCTCATACCGCCCAAGCCAAAAAAGGTAAAGGTGCCGGCTCGTTTAGTTGGGAAAGAAAGGTTGAAACTAAGGTCTTGGTATTTAGGCGTGATATCGCCACCAATTTGAAAGCCCATGAGTGCAAATAACTCCAAGGTAGAATAGCGGTAGTTTACTAGATACGATGCTTTGCTTTTATGGCTAAATGGCCCTTCTAATGCCACTTCTGCGCCCAAGATACCTGCCTGTAAAGTTATCTCGTGTTTCTCGTTGTTGCCCTTTCTATAGTTTAAGTCCATAACGCCACTGAGTGCGTTGCCGTATTCGGCAGGAAAGGCTCCACTCAAAAAATCTGTTTTACCCAGCATGTTAGCACTTAGCATTGCCACACCTCCGCCACTGGCGGCTTCGCTGCCTGCAAAGTGATTTGGGTTGGGGATTTCTACACCTTCGAGCCGCCATAGAATACCTCTGGGCGAATTGCCACGTACCACAATGGCATTGTTTTCATCGTTGGCAGAAATTACACCCGGAAAAGTTTGCACCATGCGTGCAGGGTCGTTAAAAGTTCCGGAATATCGTTTGGTTTCTTCCATCGAAAAAGAGCGCGCGCTAATGGGAGCAAACTCATTATTGGCGCGTGTTTTGTCGCGTTTGGCAGTTATTACAACTTCTTGGATATCGGCAACTTTTTCGTGCATTTCCACATTTAAAATGGTTTCTTTTCCGGAAGTAACTGCTATGTTGCTTAGTACGGCATCGTGGTAGCCCACCATAGAAAATTTTACTTGATAGCGTCCGGCTTTTAGAAGGTCGAATCTAAAATAGCCATCGTTGTTGGAAGTGGTGGCGGTAAACACAGGTGTATTTAGCAATACAATATTGATGCCTGGCAGTGGTTGTTTGGTATCGCTGTCTATTACCCTGCCTTTTAGTGCTTTGGAATAATCTTGTGCATAGATATTTACAAAAAGCAGGTGGTATAGAATAAGCCATAAGATGAAAAATCGTTTTTCATTCATGTGCTAAACAAATGGTTCTGCTGAATGTATTCCCATACTTTTTCGGGTAGAAAATATTGCATGGAAATCTTTTTGTGAATACTCTCCCGAATAAAAGAAGCTGATATTTCGAGCAGAGGCACATCGAGTACATGCACATTGGCATGTTGCTTGTAAGGGTTTTCGGAAAAGCCTTTACGCTTGTAAACAAATAATTGGTGGTGATTTAAAATTACATCGGCATTTTTCCATTTGTGAAACGAATGCAAGTTGTCGCTTCCCATAATGAGCGAAAATTGATGTTGGGGATATTTTTCTTTTAAATGCGTGAGAGTGTCTATGGTATAAGAAGGCTTGGGTAGTTTAAATTCTATATCGCTGGCATATAGTTTTTCGTTGTTGCTAATTCCTAGATTTACTAAGTGTAGGCGGTCGTATTCGTTTAGTAATGTTTCTTTTTGTTTAAAAGGATTTTGCGGGCTTACTACCAGCCACACTTTATCTAAATTGGCAGTTTCAACTATATAGTTTGCAATAATTAAATGCCCGTGGTGAACGGGGTTAAACGAACCAAAAAAAAGACCGATGTGCATGAATAATTAAGTGTAAGGTTTATGAAACTCTATTTAAGATATCGTTCATCATTTCAATTTGCACGCGTTGTATTTCTAGCAATTCTTGTTGCTGGTGAATAATGAGATGATCGATTTTTTCGTGTAGCATTCTTATTTCCAATTCCGATTTTAGGTTAATCATATAGTCCTTTTTGGCACGCTCGCGGTCTTTTTCTTCTTGCCTGTTTTGGCTCATCATAATAATGGGAGCTTGCACAGCAGCTAAGCACGAAAGAATTAAATTTAAAAGAATAAAAGGATAGGGATCGAAACCCTTATTGCCAAGCCAAAAAATATTGAGGCAAATCCATACCAATAGAAAAAATGCAAAGGAAGAAATGAATATCCAGCTGCCACCAAAATCGGCAACGCTATCTGCCAAGCGCTGACCCAGCGTTAGTTTTGGCATTTCTTCGTCTAATTTATCGGTAAGTAAGCTTCTATCGTTGAGCGATTGTAGTACAGATTTTTCGAGTGCGGAAAGTGCACCGGCCGATTTAGAGATGTATGCTGCTACATATTGTTCGCGAAAGCGATTCAATTCACTAAATGCTAAAGTTTGCTGCTCTGTAAAATCGGGTTTCGATTTTTTAATAAGTTCAAACAGCGATTGCTGAATGGCATTGCCGGTAACTTTTTCTTTTATAGGGAATTCTTTTCCCGAGAAATCGCTGATAAAAGTTTTTGCTTCAGGCTTTTTCAATGTATGGAAGTTTTACGCTTTGCAAATAACAACAACTTTGCGATTTTACTCCATTTTTCTATTTGAAAGTAAGTTGAAAACGTGTATAAAGCATCTACCATAACATCTAAATTACCCAACGTTGGCACTACTATTTTTTCTGTAATGAGTGCCTTGGCGAAGGAGTATAATGCGGTAAATTTATCGCAGGGATTTCCGGATTTTGCACCCGATGAAAAACTGAAAGAAGCTGTGGCCAAGGCGCTTGAAAGCAATTGCCATCAGTATGCTTTAATGTTTGGTAGTTTGTTGCTGCGCGAAAAAATTGCGGCAAAGTATGCTGCGCATTCCAAAGTGTTGTTGCATCCCGATAGCGAAATTACCATTACCGCAGGCGCCACGCAGGCTATTTTTACTGCCATACAAGCCGTGGTGCAGCCGGGCGATGAAGTGCTGCTGTTTGCTCCTTGCTACGATAGTTATGTTCCTGCCATTACATTGGCGGGAGGGAAGTGTATTTTTTACAATATGCTGCCACCACATTTTTCAATCAATTGGAGCGAAGTGGCACAGCTTATTTCGCCCAAAACAAAACTCATTGTGTTTAACTCGCCTCATAACCCAACGGCATCGCTGCTAACTGCCGAAGATATAGTAGAATTGAAACAGTTATTGGCGCACACTCCGGCTCTGTTGCTAAGCGATGAAGTATATGAACACATAGTGTTTGACGGTAAACAACATCAAAGTTTTTTGTGCGATGAAACCTTGCGTGCACGCAGTTTTGTAGTTAGTTCTTTTGGGAAAACATATCATGTTACCGGTTGGAAAGTTGGCTATTGCATAGCTCCCGAGGCGCTTACCAAGGAGTTTAGGAAGGTACACCAGTTTAATGTGTTTAGTGTAAACAGCATGGCGCAAGAAGTATTCTCACAACTATTGGATTTTCCGGATTTATATACCAACCTTTCTTTATTTTATGAAGAAAAACGCAATACATTTCGTGCATTGTTGCAAGCATCTGCATTTGATTTATTGCCATGTGGCGGAACGTATTTTCAATTAGCATCGTATGCGAAAATTAGCGAAGCAAACGATGTGGAATTTTGCCGATGGCTTACATGCAATATTGGCGTGGCGGCCATTCCGGTTTCGGTGTTTTATGAAGAAAAAGATATGGATGTGCGCTTGGTACGCTTTTGCTTTGCAAAGAGGCAAGAAACGTTGCTACTAGCTTCGGAACGTTTAAATAGTATTTAATAAAAAAGGGAAGCAATTGCTCGCTTCCCTTAGTGCATTCTTATTTTAAAGAAATTATTTTGAACTACCTTTTTTTGCAGGTGCTTGTTTTGCGGCAGGTGCAACATTGGTGTTTTTTTCAACTGCAGGTGCAACTGCGGGTACCGGAGTTACTGGTTGTGCAGGTTTTGCAACTTGGCCTGAAGTAGCGCCAGCATTTGGATCCAATACTGTACCATGAATTTTTAAAGTTTCAGGGCTGTTTTTTGCATTAGATTCAACTGTTACGGTTTTGGTGAAAGCACCAATACGGTGAGTATCGTAATTTACTTTTATCACTCCTGTTTTGCCCGGCATAATTGGCTCCTTTGGACAATCCGGCACGGTACATCCACAAGAACCGCGACAGTTATTAATTACCAACGGGCTTTTTCCCACGTTTGTAAACTTAAATTCGCGCCCGCCATTTTCGTCTTGTTTAATGGTTCCGTAATCAATGTCTGTTGATTCCCATTTAAACTCGGGAGCATTTGGATCAACCGGGGTAGCAACTCCGGCCTGTGCAGCAGCAAATAATGCCGAACCGGCTACACATAAAGTAATGAACAACTTCTTCATGCTTTTTAATTTGTTTTTAAAAATTATGTTTTTGAAAGCAAAACAAATGTAATGCCTTTTTTCTGGTATAGAGATTTACAAAATGCTAAATGGTTAAATCATTTAACACATTTTGATGTTTAGAAGATAAACCGCAGCATAAAATAGATAGTTGCGAGCTGTATTACAATAAGTTATTACACAGCTACTCCGCCTTCTTTAAGCTTTTCTGTTTGTTCGGCAACGGCAAGTGCTTCAAGCATTTCGCTAATTTCACCATTCATAAAGGCATCTAAGTTGTAAATGCTCATGTTTATTCGGTGGTCGGTGATGCGACCTTGCGGATAATTATAGGTGCGTATTTTGGCACTGCGGTCGCCTGTGCTTACGAGTGTTTTTCTGCGCGCGGCAATTTCGTTTTCGTGTTCGCGAACGGCAGCTTCGTAAATTCTTGTTTTCATCATTTTCAAAGCCATTTCCCGGTTTTTATGCTGGCTTCGTTCTTGCTGGCATTCTACTACTACACCTGTTGGAATATGGGTTAGGCGCACGGCACTTTCTGTTCTATTTACGTGCTGTCCACCGGCACCGCTGGCGCGGAATACATCCATTTTTATATCGGCTTCGTTTACCTGTACATCTACTTCCTCGGCTTCGGGCAGCACTGCAATAGATGCTGCCGAGGTGTGTACACGCCCTTGTGCTTCAGTTTTTGGAACACGCTGTACTCGGTGTACACCACTTTCAAATTTTAGAGTGCCATACACATTGTTTCCTTTTATTTCTATTACAATCTCTTTGTAGCCGCCCACGGTTCCCTCGTTGGCATTTACCAAGCTAATTTCCCAATTTTTGGTTTCGCAAAAGCGGGTGTACATACGCAGTAAATCGCCTGCAAAAATACTGGCTTCATCGCCTCCGGTTCCTGCACGTATTTCAAGGAGTACATTCTTTTCGTCTTCGGGATCTTTGGGTACCAATAATTTTTTTAGTTCATCTTCAAGGGTTGTGCGCTCTGCTTCTAATTGCTCTAAATCGGCTTTTGCCAATTCGCGAAATTCTTCATCTTTTTCTTTGTTTAGAATTTCTTTATTGTTTTCGATATTGCTTATTACCAATTTGTAGCGGTCGTACACCAATACCACTTCTTCTAGTTCTCGATATTCTTTATTGAGTTTTGCAAATAGCTTCATATCGGATGTGGCGGCAGGATCCATAAGCCTTTTTCCGATTTCAATAAAATTTCCTTTAAGTGACTCTAACTGTGAAAACATGCCAAAAATTGAGGTGCGAAAATAGGCGATTATATCAATCTGCCGCAACTAAGATTTAATTCTTAGTTCTTAAAAACTTGCAAACTTACTTCATAGACATAACTTGCAGCCGTTTAATGCAAAAATTATGAATTACGATTTAATAGTTATTGGTAGCGGACCGGGCGGATATGTTGCTGCAATTCGCGCTTCGCAATTGGGTTTAAAAACAGCGGTGGTTGAAAAAGAAAATCTGGGTGGCGTGTGTTTAAATTGGGGTTGTATTCCCACTAAAGCCTTGTTGAAGAGTGCACAAGTGTTTGAATATCTTCAACATGCTTCGGATTACGGTATTGTGGTAGGCGATGCCAAGGCCGATTTTTCTGCTGTGGTAAAACGTAGCCGCGGAGTTGCAGAAGGTATGAGTAAGGGTATTCAGTTTCTTTTTAAGAAAAATAAAATTGACACCATTTTGGGTTTTGGGAAATTAAAGCCTGGAAAAAAGGTGGAAGTAACTGATGATGCAGGCAAAAAAACGGAATACGCTGCTAAGCATATTATTTTGGCAACAGGTGGTCGCAGCCGAGAATTGCCTAATTTAAAGCAAGATGGAAAAAAAATTATAGGCTACCGCGAAGCCATGAATTTGCCTGCTCAGCCTGCCAGCATGGTAGTAGTGGGCAGTGGCGCTATTGGAATGGAGTTTGCATATTTCTATAATGCACTTGGCACCAAAGTTACGGTAGTAGAATTTTTAGATAGCGTATTGCCGCGCGAAGATGCCGAAGTGAGCAAAGAAGTGGAGCGCATTATGAAGAAAAAAGGTATTGCTGTAAAAACCGGAACTTCGGTTGAAAGTGTGGATACAAAAGGAAAAGGTTGTGTGGTGTTAGCCAAAGCAAAAGACGGAAGTACCGAAAAAATAGAATGCGATATAGTGCTTTCGGCAGTAGGCGTTGCTACTAATTTAGATGGTATTGGCTTAGAAGAAAGTGGCATTAAAACCGAAAAAGGAATAGTGCTTACCGATGAATTTTATTGGACCAATGTAGAAGGTGTGTATGCTATAGGCGATATTGTAAAAGGGCCGGCATTAGCACATGTAGCCAGCGCAGAGGGTATTGTGTGTGTAGAGAAAATTGCAGGGCATCATCCGGAACCTATTAACTACGATAATATACCAAGTTGTACTTATTGCGTGCCAGAGGTGGCAAGCGTGGGTTTAACCGAAGCCGAAGCCAAGCAAAAAGGGTATGAAATAAAAGTAGGGAAATTTCCATTTTCTGCATCGGGCAAGGCAAGTGCGGCCGGAGCAAAAGAAGGTTTTGTGAAAGTAATTTACGATGCCAAGTATGGCGAGTGGCTGGGTACACACATGGTTGGACAGAATGTAACCGAAATGATTGCAGAAGTAGTGGTAGCCAGAAAGTTAGAAACTACCGGGCATGAAATTATTAAGAGCATTCACCCGCATCCAACTATGAGCGAAGCAATTATGGAAGCTACTGCTGCGGCATTTGGCGAAGTAATACATTTGTAGAGGTTGGCCATATTGCCCCAAATAAAAAAAGCGACCCTAAATTTAGGGTCGCTTTTTTTATTGGTATTTACTCATTGCTTACACTTCTAATAAAAGTTCTACAGGGTCTGCACCTAAGAGCATTTTATGCGGATTTTCCAGATAGTCTTTTACGGCAACTAAGAAACTTACAGATTCTTTACCGTCAATAATACGGTGGTCGTAACTTAATGCCAGATACATCATTGGGCGAATTACAATTTGCCCATCTACCACCACGGGGCGGTCTTGTACTTTGTGCATTCCTAAAATGGCCGATTGCGGAGGATTGATAATTGGAGTGCTCATAAGCGATCCAAATACACCTCCGTTTGAAATAGTAAAGGTGCCTCCGGTCATTTCCTCCATGGTAAGTAAACCATCGCGTCCTTTAATGGCAAGTTCTTTTACTTTTTTCTCTATGCCTGCCAGCGATAGCGATTCTGCATTTCTAATAACAGGTACTACCAACCCTTTCGGAGTGGAAACGGCAATAGAAATATCTACGTAATCGTGATATACTAAGTTGCCATCTTCAATATAAGCATTAACTGCCGGAAATTTTTCTAATGCTAAGCATACAGCTTTGGTAAAAAAGCTCATCATGCCAAGGTTTACTTCGTTTTTCTTTTTAAACGTATCGGCATATTGAGCGCGAATTTTGTTGATGGCACTCATATCCACTTCATTAAAAGTAGTAAGCATGGCGGTGCTGTTTTTGGCAAAAACCAATCTTTCGCTGATGGTTCTGCGTACACGGCTCATTTTTTCTACACGTTCGTTTCGGCTAAAGGCTTCGTGAACGGGCAGGTTGGCTTTATTGCGCACAGCTTGTATGGCATCTTCTTTTGTAATTCTGCCGCCTACTCCGGTGCCTTTTACGGCAGTAGTTTTTACGCCTCCTTCATCTAATATTTTTTTGGCTGCAGGCGATGGATGGCCGCTTGCAACGGTAGTAGCCGCAGCTTTAGATTCTACTTTAGTTTCTACCGGTTTGGGTTTGCTTTCTTCTTTTGGTGGGGCTGCTTTTTCAACAGCCGGAGCGGTGGTTGCAATTGCCGGCTTGGCTGCTTTTTCGTCAATATTAGCAAGCAGGCCGCCCACTTTAATATCATCGCCTTCAGCGGCAACCAAACTAATTACGCCTGCAATGGGAGCGGGCAATTCTTGTGCTGCTTTATCTGTTTCTAGTTCGCACAAAGGTTGGTCGAGTTCTACATAATCACCGGTTTTTACTAACCACTTGCTCAGGGTTACTTCCGAAATACTTTCGGCTACGGCAGGTACTTTAACGTCAGTCATTTTAAAAAAAATTGTGCCCAAAAATAAACTTTCAACAATACCAAAGGTGGAAGTTTTGAGTATTTATGATTGTAAAGTGAAGAATTAAGCATACAAGAGGTGTAAAATAAGATTGTAGGGTGTGTTTTGCTGCACCAAATAGGTGTTGGCAATTTCTTTTTTACCGATAAATAGAGAATTTTTGTATTTGAAAATCAACTATTCATTTTGCGCAGCAGCGTTAGTCTTGCACATCTTTATATGCATCTTTCTATTCTCCTTTGGGGGTTTACGGGTGTTTTGGGCAGGGGTATTTCTTTAAGCGAAGGTGGATTGGTTTGGTGGCGGATGTTGCTGGTGAGTATTTCGCTGGGGTTACAGGTTGGGCTGCTTAGGGGCAGAGGTTTTAGTGTAACACGAAGGCAGTTTGGGCAAATGGCGGCTGTTGGGGTATTACTTATGGTGCATTGGTTGTTTTTTTATGGAGCCATTAAGTATGCAAATGTGTCTATTGCATTAAGTTGCTTTTCTACCACTTCGCTCTTTACAGCTTTGTTGGAACCGTTGGTTACCAAAAAGAAGTTTAGTGCATCGGAGGTGAGTTTTAGTCTGCTGGGTATTGTGGGCATTGCCTTTATATTTTATGACGGTAGCGATTATGTATTGGGAATATTCTTGGCCGTTATGGCAGCTTTTGTGGGTGCGTTTTACAATATTCTAAATAAGGATATTGTGCATGAGTTGCCACCGGATGTGGTAAGTTTTTATGAAATGAGTACAGGTTTTATAGCTCTTACGGTTTTGTTGCCGGTGTATGTTTTTTTCTTTCCCAGTGCGGCATTTTTGCCCTCAAGCAGCGATTGGTTGCTGTTGGCGGTTTTGGTGTTGGTTTGTACGCATATTACGCTTGTCCTCTCGCTGGCGGCATTAAAGGAGTTGAGTGCTTTTACGCTTAACCTTGCCATTAACTTGGAACCTATTTACGGCATTGCGTTGGCATTTGTGTTTTTTGGCGAGCACCAATTGTTGGGCAGCGGATTTTATATTGGCAGTGCAATAGTGTTGATGAGCGTGGTATTGCACGCTTTATATATTTCGAAAAGGAAGGTGGTGCTTTAGGTTTTTTGTTTTTTCTTCCGCGCAGCGGGAAATAATACATTGTTTAAAATAAGGCGGTAGCCCGGGCTATTTGGGTGAAGGTCTAAATTAGTGGGTGGGTCGCCAACTAGGTGCTGATAATCTTCGGGGTCGTGTCCGCCATAAAAACTCCACATGCCTTTGCCGTGTTCGCCATGGATGTATCGTGCTTCTTCGTAAGTTTTATTTTGCCCCATTACCAAGGTGCTGCTTTTTACAAACTTTTTTTTGAAGGCAGTGGTTTGCCCCAAAAATCCTTTTACGGTTTTGGTATGGTTTTGAGTGAGCATGGTGGGTACCGGATCCCATTTTGCACTGAAATCGAATAGCGTAAAGTAATCTAAATCTTTGGGAACTTGCCTGCCAAATTGAGCATCTATATCGCTGTACTCGTATTCGTAAGGATTGGTGCGCAGGTGAAAATTTCCAAATGCAAAACAGTTGTCGAAATCTAGTTTACTTTGGGCTTGTGGGTCTTGCGGATCGTGGTCGTACATTACATCGCATATATCGGTGTTTTCGGCAGCGAGGGCTATATCGTAACTATCGGTGGCACTGCACATGGCAAACATAAAGCCTCCGCCAAATACAAAGCTTTTTATGTTTTTTGCTACGGCTAGTTTTAGTTGGCTTACTTTGTTGAATCCTCTGCGTTTGGCAGCTTCTTCTAATTCATGTACTTGTGCTTGGTACCATTCTGCTCCGCTAAATGAGCCGTAAAATTTTCCGTATTGCCCGGTGAAGTCTTCATGATGCAGGTGCAGCCAGTCGTAGAGCAGCAATTTGCCATCTAAAATTTCATCGTCATACACTACATCGTAAGGAATTTCGGCATAAGTGAGCACGAGTGTAACGGCATCGTCCCACGGTAGTTTTCCTTTGGGCGAATACACGGCAATTTTAGGCGCCTTTTCTAGTTTCACCACATCCATATTGGCTTCGGGATTGGCGATTTCGCTGAGTATGGAAGTGTATTGCCCATCGGCAATTACTTCGTAGCTTATACCTCTTATTTTACATTCATCTTCAATTGCTTTTGCATAAGGCATAGAAAAACTTCCGCCACGATAGTTCAAGAGCCAGTCGGCTTCTACGTTTTGTTTTAATGTCCAGTAGGTAATGCCATAGGCTTTTAAGTGGTTTTTTTGAGCCACATCCATAGGAATAAAAATGCGGGAGGCATGTGCCGAAGCCGTAAAAAACAATAATAGAAGGAAAGAGTGAACCAACTTCATGCTATAAAATTAAACGAATTTTTGTTGCAGAGGGGTATGCAACATTTTGTAACAAACAGGTGTGTGCATTTAGTTAGAGTGGTTAGGTTTTTTTTTGAGGTATTGCAGCCATGCCAACCATTTCCTTTTTTGCAGGTAGTTGGGTTGGTTGTCGTTTTGGTAGGCTTCGCGTTCAAACACAATTTCGCGGTAGGCTTGCGCATGGTTACGATACCGCAAAATATTCCAACCATAGTGGAGCAGGTAGAGTAAAAAGAATCCTATAAAAAGCAATTCTTTTTGCTGTGCAAAGTGTATGCGCTCGTGGCGTACCAAGGTTTCGTTTAGTTTTAAATCGGGGTGTTTAATAACAATAAACGGGAATACTGCCATGCCGGAGTATGGAAACCAAGAGAGTACTATAAACAATGGTTTACGCATGGTGCCTAAGGAGTGATGTGGTAAGTTTGTATGCCGGAAAACCAATTTTGTATCATCGTTATTCCATGTTTGGTGAGTACCGATTCCGGGTGAAATTGTACACCTGCCAGTGGTAAACTTTTGTGTGCAATAGCCATAATTTCTCCCGAAGAAGTGCGTGCAATTACATGGATATCATTTGCGTTTTGTTCTTGTAAAATAAGGGAATGGTAACGCATTACAGTTTGTGTTTCCGGGATGTTGGCAAATAGGAAATGGTTAGTATCTACTTTTATTTTAGAGGTTTTGCCGTGCATGGGTAATGTGGCTTTTTGCAGCTGCATTCCAAAAAAAGTACCCAATGCTTGATGCCCTAAACACACGCCAAGTATGGGCTTTTGGAGGTGGAAATTTTGAATTAACTGCATGGTAATTCCAGCCTGTGCAGGTGTTTTGGGTCCCGGAGAAATAACAATGCTGCTAAAGTTAAGTTGCTGTATTTGGCTAATTGTTTTTTCGTTGTTGCGAATTACCATACAAGTTTTGCCGCATTGCAAAATGTAATCGCGCAGCATGTAGGTAAACGAGTCGTAATTATCTAAAAGCAGTACCACTTATTTTTTTTCGAGCAACGTTTCAAAGTTGTGAAAAGCATCTTTAAACATTGGAATTATTTTTCCTGAATATTCAATTACAGTTGGTGCGGTATCGTGCACATAGCTATATACGTGCGATGTTTTTTTCTGCGTTTCGGATAGCACACCCCATTTATTGATGAACCATATAAGCACACAAAAAACATAAATGCCTACTGCTGCATGAATAGCTCCGCCAACAATTTGATTTACAAAGTTAAGCGAAAACGATTGTAGAATATTTTCAAGCGCCCAAGCAACTACACGCACCAGTATAACCACAATTACAAATACTAAAATGAATGAAATAACGGCCGTGAATTTGGGATCGGGATGGAGTTTTTCTTTTACAAAAGTGGCGGCCATGTAAGAGAATTTTAAAGCACCGATAATGCCCAAGAAGTAAGCAAACAAAGAGAATACGGAATATATAATGCCTTTGGTGTAACCCCACCAAAATCCAACGCAAAGAAAAACTAAAAAGAAGATGTCTATAATCATATAACAGTTTTGGATAGAGCAAAACGCATTGCTGCAAAATTTTATTGCTATACATCAAAGCTAAGGTGTGTATGGCAAATACATGCAGCACTTGCACACATGGTGAAAGTGAGGTGTAGTATTTTTATTTCTACGGTTAGAGTGTTTATCTTCTTCTAGAAGATTTACCTAAAAACATGCCTAGTAAACCTCTGGTTACTTCGCGCAAAATAGTTCTGCCGGCAGAACTATTCACAATGTCGGAAATTACTTCACCGGTTTTGCTGATAGTGCTTTGTGGTTCTACGGTTTTTCCGGCAGCAGGTGCATTATTGGCAGCAGACGGTTGCTGTTCTGCAATGTTCTGCAACTTTTTATTTAGGATTTCAAATGCACTTTCGCGATCTATTTCTTGGTTGTATTTGCGTGCAATGTGCGATTTAGACACAATGCCCGAAATTTCTTCAGTAGTTAATACATCCATACGCGAGCGTGGTGCCTGCAATAGTGTGGCGGCTAAAGGAGTGGGCGAGCCTTTTTCGTTTAGCACACTTATGAGCGCTTCGCCCATACCGAGCGAAGTAAGTAGCTCTTCGGTTTTGTAAAACTCGCTTAGCGGATAGTTTTCTGCTGTTTTTTTTATTTGCACCCTGTCTTTTGCGGTAAAGGCTCTAAGTGAGTGTTGTACTTTCATACCCAATTGTGCGAGTACGCTATCGGGAATATCCATTGGGTTTTGTGTGCAGAAAAACACGCCAACACCTTTACTGCGAATAAGTTTTACGATAGTTTCAATCTGGTCTAAAAGCGCCTTGCTGGCTTCGTTAAAGATTAAATGGGCTTCGTCTATAAAAATTACAAATTTAGGTCTGCCGCTATCGCCTTCTTCCGGAAATTCGCGGTACACCTCTGCCAACAAACTCAACATAAAAGTTGAAAACAACTTTGGTTTATCTTGAATATCGGTTAGGCGGATGATAGAAAGTATTCCTTTCCCATTTTCATCTACTCTTACCAAGTCTTCTACATCAAAAGAAAGTTCGCCAAAAAACTTTTCGGCACCTTGCTGTTCCAACTCAATTATTTTGCGGAGTATGGTAGAAGTAGTTGCTGTTGAAATTTTTCCGTATTGCTCTTCGGCTTGTTGTTTTCCATCGTTGGTAAGATAGTGCATTACCTTCTTAAAGTCTTTAAGGTCGAGCAATGGTAGAGCGTTGTCATCGCAATACTTAAAAATAAGGGCAACTACGCCTTGTTGGGTGTCGTTTAAGTCTAAAATTTTTGAAAACAGTACAGGGCCAAATTCACTTACGGTGGCACGTAGCCTTGCTCCGTTTTCGGTGCTGAGCGTTAGGAATTCAACAGGGCTTCCGGCAGCTTTCCATTCGATGCCAATGTGTGCATGCCGTTCTTCAATTTTTGCATTGGAAACTCCCGCAGTAGCAATGCCGCTTAAATCGCCTTTAATATCCATTAGCAAACAAGGAACGCCTGCTCCGCTCAACTGCTCGGCAATAACTTGTAGTGTTTTTGTTTTTCCTGTGCCTGTGGCTCCGGCAATGAGGCCGTGCCTATTAAAGGTTTTTAGGGGCGCTTTTACCAATGTTTGCGGTAGCGGACTACCCTCAAAAATAGCAGTGCCTAATACAATATATTCTCCTTTAAATTCGTAGCCGCCTTGGATGTGCTGGCTAAATGCTTCTTTAGTTGCCATGAGGCAATAATAAAAAAACCCCTTTCATGTTTCTAAAACTTAGAAGCCTTCATACATTTGCGGGCTATGAGCGGAAGAAAGGATAAGAAGAAAAAGATTGCTGAAATAGGCACTTTTTCTAACGTATTGCAATGTTTTGAATTCAAGCAGCCCATATTGTATAATGCTGCTAACGAAGTGGTAGATTGCAAGGGCAAATGGAGTAAAGAAATATTCGGAAACGATAATGAAATAGTAGTAGAGTTGGCGTGTGGTAAAGGCGATTACACGATTGCATTGGCAAAAAAGTATCCCGATAAAAATTTTATTGGTGTAGATATTAAAGGGCCGCGTATCCACACAGGTGCTAAAATTTGCTTAGAAGAAAATATAAGCAACGTTCGTTTTGCACGCTTTAAAATTGAAAATATACAACACTTCTTTGCACCAAAAGAGCTGAGCGAAATATGGATTACTTTTCCTGATCCCTTTCCCAAAGATGGGCACGAAAAGCATAGGCTTACCTATAAAACCTTCTTAGAGAAGTATAAACCTCTCTTGCAAGAAAATGGAGTGGTAAACCTGAAAACAGATGATTTGGATTTCTTTCGGTACAGCAAAGAAAGCATCGAGTTGTTTGGTGCAAGCATTCATTATTACAAAGAAGATATTTATGCCGCAGCACTCGATTTCGATACATTAGAAATTAAAACATTCTACGAGCGCCAGCATTTGGCAGCAGGCAGAAAGATCAACTTTTTAAGGTTTGGTTATTAGAGTCTTCTAAAAGTTGTAGGTAGTTAGAACTACGGTAGCAACCCGATGCGCCATAACTTTGGCACAGCAATTGCCAATGTTTATTTCCTGTTTTTTTAATAAAAGAAACTGACATGATGACTTTTGAAATATTACCGCCAAACGGAGATGAAGAAGGCGATTTTCTCCCCATTATTCCAGAAGATGAAGATTCGGCCAAAACCCGCGATATTCCTTTGGAAATGCCTATTCTGCCCTTGCGAAACACCGTGCTGTTTCCGGGCGTTGCCATTCCTATTACCGTAGGCAGAGATAAAAGTATCTTGGCTGTCAAAGAGGCATATAAAACCAATAAATTGATTGGGGTTGTCGGTCAATCTGACCCAAGTATCGAAGAGCCCGAATACAACGATTTGTTTAAAATAGGCACAGTAGCGCATATTTTACGCATGATAAAAATGCCCGATGGTTCCAGTACTGCCATCATTCAAGGGCGCAACCGTTTTGTAGCTACTTCCTTAATAAGTTCCGATCCGTTTATTAAAGCAAAAATTGAATTGCTCGAAGATAGCATGCCAATAAACGATAAGGAGTTCGATGTTTCGCTTGAAACCATTAAAGATTTGGCCAACAATATCATAAAGCTAAATCCACAAATTCCTTCAGATGCTTCTATTTTATTGAAGAACATAAACAGTCCCATAACGCTGGTACACTTTATTTCTTCAAACTTAAATATTGAAATAAAGAAGAAACAAGAACTGCTTGAAATAGCCGACATGCGTGAACGCATCAAGCGCGTGCTCAAGTATTTGCAAGACGAACTGCAGATGCTTGAAATGAAAAACGAAATTCAAAACAAAGTACGCAATGAATTCGATAAGCAGCAGCGCGATTATTTCTTGAACCAACAGCTAAAAACCATTCAGGAAGAACTGGGCATGAGTTCGCCCGATAAAGATATTCAGCGCTTGCGCGAAAAGTTAGAACACCTGAACCCACCCAAGCAAGTACGCGAAACGGTAGAAAAAGAGTTAGATAAACTACAGCGCATGAATCCTGCTGCAGCAGAGTTTAGCGTAGTAATGAATTATATTGATACTGTACTCGATTTGCCGTGGGGAGTTTACACGCAAGATCAATTTAATATAAAGAAGTCGAAGCAGGTATTGGATGCCGACCATTATGGAATAGACAAGGTAAAAGAGCGCATACTCGAATACCTTGCGGTGCTTAAATTGAAAGGCGATATGAAAAGCCCAATTTTATGCTTGGTGGGCCCTCCCGGAGTTGGAAAAACATCTTTAGGGCAAAGTATAGCCAAGGCTTTAGGTAGAAAATATGTGCGCGTGGCACTAGGCGGCTTACACGATGAGGCCGAAATTCGTGGACACCGGAAAACCTATATCGGAGCCATGCCGGGTAGAATTATTCAATCGCTCAAGAAGGCAAAAAGTAGCAATCCGGTAATGATTTTAGATGAGATTGATAAAATAGGAAACGATTTTCGTGGCGATCCTTCCAGCGCTTTATTAGAAGTGTTGGATCCAGAACAAAACAATGCTTTCTACGATAATTATCTAGAGTTAGAATACGACTTGAGCAAAGTACTTTTTATTGCTACTGCCAATTCGCTTTCTACCATTCAATCGGCACTGCGCGACCGCATGGAAATTATTCCTTTAGAAGGGTATTCTATCGAAGAAAAAATACAAATTGCCAAGAAGCATTTAGTACAAAAGCAGATAGAAAACCACGGCTTAAAGAAAAAGCAAGTAAGCCTTTCGGATGCAGTACTCGAAAGCCTGATAGAGCAATACACCAAAGAAAGCGGTGTGCGCGAACTCGACCGCGTTTTGGCAGCAGTAATGCGCCATACAGCAAGAAAAGTTGCCGAAGGAATTAAATATCAACCAACCGTAAAGACAGATGATTTACCTAAGATTTTAGGCCCCGAAAAATTCGATAAAAGTATTTATGCCGAAGAGCACCAGCCCGGTGTGTCTGTTGGTTTGGCTTATACTTCTGTAGGAGGCGATATTTTGTTTATAGAAACAACCTTGAGCAAAGGCAGCGGTAACCTTACCATTACAGGCAACTTGGGCGATGTAATGAAAGAAAGCGCAACCATAGCCGTAACTTTCTTAAAAGCCAATGCCGAAAAATTAGGTATTAACCCGGAAGTATTTAAGCATGTAAATATTCATATTCACGTACCCGAAGGGGCTGTACCAAAAGATGGCCCAAGTGCCGGTATTACTTTGCTTACAGCCTTGGCATCGCTATTTACGCAACGCAGGGTAAAACCTTACCTTGCCATGACGGGCGAAATTACGTTGCGCGGAAAAGTAATGCCGGTAGGTGGTATTAAAGAAAAAATTCTGGCAGCTAAGCGTGCGGGAATTAAAGAAATAGTAATAGGTGAAAAGAACCGTAAGAACGTAGAAGAAATAAACAGCGATTTTATTAAAGGAGTACGATTTACCTATGTAAATAATATGGATGAAGTATTGGAAGCAGCCTTGCAAAAAACAAAAGTTAAAAATGCAATACGCTTAGAAAACTTTATTCCCGCCAAAAGCGAAAAATTTTAGCTGTAGTTACAGTAAGTTTTTTTCCATTAAGTATTCGGCAATTTGTATGGCATTGGTGGCAGCACCTTTGCGCAAATTGTCGGATACAATCCAGCAGTTTAATGTATTGGCTTGTGTTTCATCGCGCCTAATTCTGCCCACAAAAGTTTCGTCTTTATCGTGTGCCAAAATGGGCATGGGATACAAAAGATTCTTTACGTCATCGTACACCACCACACCGGGAGCGTGTGTAAGCACTTCACGTACTTCTGCCAAGTTAAAATCTTTTTCAAATTCAATATTTACGCTCTCGCTGTGCCCGCCCATTACAGGCACGCGCACCGTGGTAGCAGTAACTTTAATGGAGTTGTCGCCCATAATTTTTTGGGTTTCGTTCACCATTTTCATTTCTTCTTTAGTGTAGCCGTTTTCTAAAAAAACATCTATGTGGGGCAATAAGTTAAGGTCAATTTGGTAAGCGTAAGCTTTTTCCACGCCTTCTTTCTTTTCGCGCTCAGCCAGAAGTTGGTCTACTGCTTTTTTTCCGGTGCCGGTAACACTTTGGTATGTAGAAACTACTACTCTTTTTATTTTATACTTATCGTGCAATGGTTTTAAAACCATTACCATTTGTATGGTAGAGCAATTGGGGTTGGCAATAATTTTGTCTTTTGCAGAAAGTACATGTGCGTTTACTTCCGGTACCACCAAAGGAATGTTAGGCTCCATACGCCATGCCGAAGAATTGTCTATTACGGTAATTCCTGCAGCAGCAAATTCCGGAGCTATTTGCTTGGAGGTGCTGCCACCTGCCGAAAAAATAGCTACATCCGGCTTGGCAGCAATAGCATCTTTGTAGCTCTTTACGGTTACTTCTTTTCCTTTAAACAAAACAGTTTTCCCTACCGATTTTTCTGAAGCCACAGGAATAACTTCAGTTACCGGAAAATTTCTTTCTGCCAATACTTGCAGAATTTTGGTGCCTACCAATCCGGTTGCACCTACTACGGCTACTTTCATTGCGTTTTTAAAAAATGAGGGGCTAATGTAATGCTATCGCCACCGAATAAAAATTTTTGAACGCCTTTTATGTGTAAACATTATTGCACCAATGGCTTTTTTTGAAAAATTGGAAACACAGTTTGTCTGCCAATGAACTATGTTTGTAGTTTAATACTTATTCATCCATGTCGGCAAATTCAACTCCCAACGTTCAGCAACAACACATAACGGAGCCTCAGCATATTTTTATTAAAGGAGCACGAGTACACAATCTTAAGAATGTAGATGTGGAGTTGCCCAAACATCAACTTATTGTAGTAACAGGTGTTAGCGGCAGCGGCAAATCATCACTTACTATCGATACACTTTATGCCGAAGGGCAACGCAGGTATGTAGAATCGCTTTCAGCTTATGCGCGCCAGTTTTTAAGCCGTATGGATAAGCCCGATGTAGATTATATAAAAGGCTTATGCCCTGCCATTGCAATAGAGCAAAAAGTAAGCACTCGTACCACCCGCTCCAGCGTTGGTTCGCTTACCGAAATCTACGATTACCTCCGATTGTTGTTTGCTCGAGTTGGCGTTACCTATTCGCCTTCCAGTGGTGAAGAAGTAAGCAAGCACGAAGTAAACGATGTGGTGAACTTTATTTTTAGCCTTCCACAAAGCGAGAAGGTATATATTCTTTTTATTGCCAAGGCGAAAAAGAAACTGGAAGAGGAGCTGAAGCTATTGCTGCAAAAGGGCTTTAGTCGTATAAAGTGGGGCGAAAATATTGTGCGGATAGAAGATGCTTTGGAGAATGAAAGTATTGTAAAAAGCAAGGAAAAGTTTGTAGAAGTTGTAGTAGATAGATTGGTAATAAACTTAGAGGATGAAGAGTTGGCAGCACGTGTGGCAGATTCTGTGCAAACAGCTTTTAATGAAGGCGGTGGCGAATGTGTAGTAGAATATGGCAGCAATAAAAAGCGCTTGTTTAGCGATAAGTTTGAGGCCGATGGCATAGTGTTTGAATTGCCTTCGCCCAATCTGTTTAATTTTAATAATCCTTATGGCGCGTGCAAAACCTGCGAGGGATTTGGCACTGTAATGGGTTTAGATGAAGATTTGGTTTTCCCCGATAAAACATTGAGTGTGTATGAAGGCGCAATAGCTCCGTGGAAAGGCGAAAAAATGAGTGAATGGGCAGAGCCACTTATTAAAAAAGGTATTCTTTTCGATTTTCCTATTCACCGCGCTTATTGCGATTTAAGCGATGCCGAAAAAAAACTGCTGTGGACCGGCAATGAGTATTTCCACGGCTTAACTTACTTCTTTCAACATTTGGAAGAAAAGAGCTACAAAATACAATACCGTGTAATGTTGTCGCGCTATCGTGGCAGAACAACCTGCCCCGATTGCAAAGGCTCGCGTATTAGAAAAGATGCGCTGTATGTGAGAGTAAGAGCAAGCCAAGCATCAGCCGAAGGCAAGCAAAAAGGTAAAATGCAATACAGTATTGCCGATATGTTGTTGATGCCCATAAAGCAACTGCACTTGGTGGTAAACAATTTAATACTTACTCCGCAGGAGCAAAAAATAGCAGAGCGCATACTTACCGAAATTCGCAATCGCGTAGCCACTATGATGGAAGTGGGTCTGGGTTATCTTACGCTCAATAGGCTTTCAAATACCTTGAGCGGTGGGGAAACTCAGCGTATTAACTTAACGCGCAGCATTGGCAGCAACCTTACTTCTTCGCTGTATATTTTAGATGAACCAAGTATTGGACTGCACCAGCACGATACCGAAAATTTAATTCGCGTACTTAAAGAATTGCGCGATTTAGGAAATACCGTAGTAGTGGTAGAGCACGATGAAGATATTATGCGCCAAAGCGACCACATTGTGGATATGGGGCCCGAGGCCGGAGTGTTTGGCGGTAAATTGGTGTATAACGATACCCCCGAAAACCTTATGAAGTATGCAGATTCGCTTACTGCAAAGTATCTAAATGGTCAATTAGAAATTCCGGTTCCCGGTGTCCGTAAAAAGCCGGTAAATTTTATAGATGTAAAAGGCGCATCGCAGCATAACTTAAAGAATGTAGAGGCTCGTTTTCCGTTGAATGCACTTACTGTTGTTACAGGCGTGAGCGGCAGTGGAAAAACTACACTGGTAAAGAAAATTTTGTATCCGGCATTATTGCAGCGTTTTGATGGAGGAGGCGAAAAGCCGGGTGTATTTCGTGAACTATCCGGTGATATAAAACGCATTACGGGCATTGAAATGATAGACCAAAATCCATTGGGAAGAAGCTCGCGTAGCAACCCGGTTACATACGTTAAGGCTTACGATACTATTCGTGAACTTTTTGCCACCCGCCAGCTTTCTAAAATGCGCGGTTATCAGCCTTCTACGTTTTCATTTAATGTGGAAGGAGGGCGCTGCGAGGTATGCAAGGGCGATGGTGAAGTAGTAGTGGAAATGCAGTTTCTTGCCGATGTGCACTTAAAATGCGAAGCCTGTAGTGGTAGAAAGTTTAAAGAGGATGTATTGGAGGTTCAGTATAAAGAGAAAAACATTTTTGATGTACTGGAGCTAAGTGTAGATGAAGCAATGGAGTTTTTTAGCGACCAACGCGATGTGTATCAAAAATTGAAGCCATTACAGGATGTGGGTTTGGGCTATGTAAAACTTGGTCAATCTTCTTCCACTTTAAGTGGTGGCGAGGCGCAGCGCGTAAAACTGGCATCATTTTTACAGAAAGGAGCAGGTGCACATCCATTGCTTTTTATTTTCGATGAGCCAACCACAGGCTTGCATTTTCACGACATCAACAAGTTAATGAGCGCCTTTAATCAGTTGCTGGTGGTAGGGCACAGCATTATTGTAATTGAACACAATATGGACGTAATAAAATGTGCCGATTGGCTCATAGATTTAGGTCCGGTAGGTGGCGATGAAGGAGGCTATGTGCTTTACCAAGGGGAACCCGAAGGTTTATTAAATGTAAGCACCAGCCTAACTGCCAAATACTTGAAAGAGAAGCTACAGCGCAAATAAATGCACTAGTCTATTTTCATTACTTCTTTTAATCCAATTCCTTTTGGCGTGGCAATTTGCAGCGTATAAGTACCCTTAGATAGTTTTTCTAATTGTAAGGCTGCTTCGTGTAAGCCAACGGTGTTGCCCGGTAGCGTTTGTTCAAATACTTTTCGTCCTCTTTTATCAAATACAACTGCGGTGGTAAGCCCTTCATCAAATAAATAGTATTGAATAAAAATTTCTCTGGTAAAAGGATTAGGGAAGCAATGCAACGAAACCAAATTTGGTTTGGTGGTGGTAATGCCCGAAGTAATATCGGGAACTAATGCAGGCATGCCTATTTTAGCTCCAATAGGCGACATTGCTAAGCGCAAAAAACGTTCTCCTTTGTTTACCTGCCACGATGCGCTAGTAGTGGTGGTAAAAGGTTGTAACTTAATATCTGAAACATGTCTCCAATCGCCTTGAACACGCTGCTCGGTTACGTCAAGCAATACATAGCCTCGTTTGGTGAGTTCAATGTACTTCATGTGTGGGTTAGAAGATTGTATTAAAGCAGAGGTGATAAATCCAGGCAGTTCACTACCACTAGTAATACTGGTAGTTACAAACTCTACTGCAGCAGAGCCTGCGCCTGTTTGCGGATTATATGCAGTATCGTAAGGTACATCGTTTGCCCATGAGCAGTGAATATCTCCGGTAATGAATACCACATTTTGAATGTTGTTATTCAGAATATTGTCTAGTACTTTTTTGCGTTCGTATGGATATCCGTCCCACTGGTCGGGATTCACAATATTGGAATTTACGGTAAGTGGTGCTACCATTACTTGGTTGCCAATAATTTTCCATGTAGCGGTTGAATTTTTCACTTCATTATTCAGCCAATTCATTTGTGCGGTACTCATAAGCCTTCTTGTAGTGTCGTTTAGGCTGGAATCGGTAGGCGATACAAATAGACCGGGTATTTGTTTGTCTCTACCTTCAAGGCGGGTATCTATCATTACTACATCTGCAAGGTTACCGAATTTCATATTTCTGTAAATTACAGAATCATTGTTGGGGATGGTTGAGCGAATAGGCATCCATTCGTTGTATGCCTGCATGCCTGCATCTTTTCTATTGTACCAGTTCCCTTCGGTGGTGGTATCGTGTGCAGCGGCTCCGCCTCTCCAACTGTCGTTGGCAGTTTCGTGATCGTCCCATACGGCAATGAATGGAAATTGGCGGTGGCAGTCGCGCAAATCGGGGTCGAGTTTATACTGCGAATGTCTAATTCTGTAATCTGCTAAAGTAAGTGGTTCGTTATCGGGCATGTGGTTGCGCGAGGTGTCGTTGGGTACTGCAGATAATTTGCCTGATTCATAAATGTAATCACCTAAATGTAATACGGCATCTACTTCGTTTCTATTTACAATATCTCTGTACACATGGAAATATCCATTCGGAAATCTGGCACAGCTTACTACAGCAAAGCGTAAATTATTAACGCCATTTACAGGTGCTGTGCGCGTTCTTCCAACTACAGAATACACACCGTTTGCGGCAAAGCGATAGTAATACCAAGTGTTTGCTTGTAGGCCTGTGGCATCTACCTTTACGGTAAAATCTTTGGTGGCATCGGTTGTTACGGTGCCATTGTTTACTATATTATTAAAATCCGCATCGGTGGCAATCTGCCATTGTACGGTGTCGGTAGAAGCGGAGGTGGTAATGCGCGTCCAAAGAATCACACGATCGGTAAGTGGATCGCCACTTGCTACTCCATGATAAAAAGGCGCATAAGCCGGATTTAAAACAGAGCGCGAAGGAGTATTGTGTTGTGAAAAAAGTTGTAGGGAAATAATGGTAAGCGCTATAAGCCAAATATTTTTCATCCTATTTTGTTTAGAAACCAAAGTAAATCTTTTAAAAGTTTCCACACAAAAAATGTAAGTGTTACAAGCAAAATAGGTTGGCTATTGCATAAAATAGTATTCTCTAAACACCTCTCCATCTTTTATCATGCGCACGCTGTATCGTTTGTTGGTAAGCGAAAGTGGAAATGGATTGTAGCGAATGCTGTGATGGCCGTCTATAAATTGAGTGGTTTCAATAATGGGCTTTAGCAATTCGCCTTGTTCGCTATAGTAACCTGCCGAAACCATGCTTGCGGTATCGTTCTTAAAAATAATATTTCTATCGGATTTGCTGCTGTTGAAGGCGTACATTACCTGTGCCATGCTTTTATCTTGGTTTTCTCTTTTGAGTTGTTCGAGGTTTACTCCTTTTAGATTGGCAACAAATTGCTGGAGGTTAGCGGTTACATTTTCTTTTTCCGATGAAATGGAGAGAATGGGGCTGTTGTCTGAAAGACTCCAAACAGCGCGTTGCGCAGCCGAATTTTGATACTTGTTTTTAGCAATATACTGTGCCATTTTAAGTAAAGCATCAGGCGCTTTTTTACCTATTTTGTATTGTATTTTTGCATTAGGCGAACTCATAGAGAGTTGTGCGCACATGGCGTAAATAAACTGCTTGCTTTTGCCTTTAGGTTGTAAAGTAATGAGCAGCGGTTGTGTCATCAATAACGCTTGATACCCAGGTTCTGCAGGCTCCATCATGAAGCCTTCTTCCATCTCGAGTTGCAGTGGTTGGTTGGTATGGTTTACCAGCTCCATTTGCAGCTTGGGATCAAAACCGCCAGCACGCATTTCTTGTGGAATTTCTTTACTGTTTGAGCCGGATATGGCTGCCGATATGCTTTGGTTGGCAAGTGCATTTACTAAATGTGCTGCATGGGTGTGTAACGAAAGTAATACAGTAAAAGCAATGATGGTGTAGTGTTGCATAACCGATTGTGTTTTGGTGATGAACCTTTAACGCAACTACCTAAAAATTTATTGTGAAGTGTTGTGCTTGGCAAGTTGGGTAAGCTGTGTTACCAACTGTCTGTTTGTTTAATTTGGTTGAAGATAGCTTCTAATTCCGGTTGTGGTTTTGTGGTAAATATACCTTGGGCAATTTCTTCTTTCATGTAGCGAAGGCGCTCCTGCGTGAGCGGATGCGTGCTCATAAACTCGGGAATGTATTTTTCTGTACCGCTAGAGGCGTGTTGCAGTTGCGAAAATAAATCTATAATGCCTTGTGGATTGATGTGCTGCTGCCGCAAAATTTCAAGTGCATTTATATCGGCTTCTTTTTCGAATGCGCGCGAAAAATTTAAGTTGCGAATGGCTTGTGCATTTTCTAAAAGTAGCGCTGCAATACCACTCACATCATTAAATAAAACAGAAACAAAAATATAGCCTGCCATGCTTTTAAAGAGCGATCGGGTAGAGTGTCGGAATTTTATGTGCGAATACTCGTGCCCCAACAAAGCGGCCAATGTTTCATAGTTTTTCATACTGTCTAAAATGGCGCTATATATCACCATTTCGCCACCGGGCAGGGCAAAAGCATTCATGGTGCTGCTTTGTACAACAGTAATATTTACGGGTATTTCCGATTGAATATCCATTGCTTTGAAAAACTGATTCAGCAGTTTGCTTTTAGCAGTATCGGTAGGTGTGTTGGCAATGAAGTTTTTCTTCAATTCTTCGCCAAACTGTTTTTCATAACTTATGGGAACCATAACGGCAGCGCGCTCGGCAGCCCATGGCAATGCCCAAAAGTAAATGCCGCATCCCATCAAAACAAATGCAATACCAATTAGTAAGAGCCCTCCCAGTCCCCAACTGAATATTTTACTGTAAACATTACTTTCAAATTTCTTTCGGGGGTAAGTTTCGTAGAGGGATTGTACAAAATTGGGATGCTCAACTTCAATATATTGGTGTGGAAATTTTCCATACTTCAATACTACTTTAGTACCATTGCCAAAATCCGAAGGATGAATACCTGCAATATCCCATTCTATAATAGTTGTGCTTGCATTTATTTGAATTGAAATGCGCAGTGTGTTTGGCTGTAGCTGTACTTGCGCAGGATGCGCCTTGCTGGTTTTTCCATCGTAATACTTTGCGGGAAAGTTCATAATGCAGAATGCTTTACAGTGCAAACCAATAGAAAAAAATGGTGTAGAATTTGGTTTTTTCAAAAAACGCTTATCATTGCAATGTAATTATGTATTCAAAGGGTTGCTCAACCCATAATTCAGCATAACGTTTAAAGTAAAAATCTCACTGGTTGAGAAACTAATTTTTCAGATTGATTTAATGCAATTTTCTAAACTTAATTTATAGTTAATGTACAGCGTTCAGCAATTGAATGAAATGATTCTGCCCGAATTACAGGAAGTGGCAGCTAAACTAAACATCGAAAATTTTTCTTCTCTTGAAAAAGAAAGTTTAGTTCAAAAAATAATGGAAACACAAAGTGGAACAACTGCCGAAGTTGGAGCGGCAGAAGAAAAACCTAAGCGACCACGTGTGCGCAAAACAGTTAAGAAGGAAGAGAAACCTTCGGTAGAAACTGCTTTGCCTGTAAGTGAAGAAGCGCAGCCGGAGTTAGCACCGGCAGTAGTGCCAACCGAAAGTGAAACAGTAGTAGAAGTAGCTGCCGAAGTAAAGAATACACAAGAAGCTACTGCAGCCGGAGAAGATAGTGCCGAAAAAGGCGGAGGAGCAGAAGCGCCAGCACCACAGCAACAACAAAATTCCGAAAATCGTCAGTTTAGACAGGAAAGATTCCAAAAGCCAAAGCAAGAGTTTCGCCCTATTTTTAGTGTAGAAGCCGATGCTATAATTGAAGGTGAAGGCGTATTGGAAATGATGCCTGATGGCTATGGTTTTTTACGCAGCAGCGATTACCAGTATTTAAGTTCGCCCGATGATATTTATGTATCGCCCTCGCAAATAAAATTGTTTGGATTAAGAACAGGCGATACCGTGCGCGGAACCGTACGCCCTCCAAAAGAAGGCGAAAAGTATTTTGCATTATTGAAGGTAGATACACTCAACGGACGCTTACCGGAGGAAGTGCGCGATCGCGTACAGTTCGATTTCTTAACACCTCTCTTCCCACAACAGCGTTTCAGGCTGTCGGATCGCAACAGTAATAATATGACACTGCGCATGATAGACCTCTTTTCCCCTATAGGAAAAGGACAGCGTGGTATGATTGTAGCTCAACCCAAAACAGGTAAAACCACCATTTTAAAAGAAATTGCAAATGGCATTGCCTCAAACCATCCCGAAGCATATTTAATTGTATTGCTTATAGATGAACGCCCCGAAGAGGTAACAGATATGGAGCGCAGCGTGCGAGCCGAAGTTATTGCTTCTACTTTTGATGAGCCGGCAGATAAACATGTGAAAATAGCCAACATGGTATTGCAAAAATCAAAACGCTTGGTAGAGTGTGGTCATGATGTAGTAATTGTGTTAGACTCTATTACGCGTTTGGCAAGAGCATACAATACAGTAGCTCCCGCATCGGGCAAAGTATTGAGTGGTGGTGTAGAAGCCAATGCATTGCAAAAACCAAAGCAATTTTTTGGCGCTGCCAGAAAAATTGAAAAAGGTGGCTCGCTCACCATTATTGCTACCGCTCTAATAGATACCGGCTCCAGAATGGATGAAGTGATTTTTGAGGAGTTTAAAGGAACAGGAAACATGGAACTCCAATTAGATAGAAGACTTGCCAACAAGCGTATTTATCCGGCAATAGATGTGGTTGCTTCCAGCACCAGAAGAGATGATTTACTATTGGAGCGCGATGTAATGCAACGCATGTGGGTATTACGTAAGCACTTAGGCGATATGAATGCCGAAGAATCTATGAACTTTTTGTTGCAGCAAATGAAAGGCACTAAGAGCAACGAAGAGTTTTTGATTGGTATGAATGGCTAAGCAATAGTGAAGCATTGTGAGCACTTAGTAGAAACTGCCTAATTATGTGTTCATTCCAATTGGTTTTTGAAGATAACTCAGGCAACAAAACAGCAGCACCTTTTTTGTAGTTTTATATCTTCGTTACTAATGAAAAAGACATGGTTGTGGTTAGGGTTGGCAGTGCTTGCAGTAGCAGCATTGGCATTTTCTTCTTTTTACCTGTATAAAAAATTAAGTAGTGAGCAGTTGGCACAGCAAACACAGCAGCGCCATGCAGAAAGTGTGCAGGAAACCATTATTCGCTACGGTATGAACCTTACCGGATGTAAGTTGCTTACATTTTCGGTGCAACCCAACGAACTGCTTACCGATATTTTTACAAAACACAATATCGCTACCTCAGTAGCATCGTTTGTAATAGCCGAATCGCGCGAAATATTTAATCCGCGCAAAATGAAAGCCGGCAACAACTACACTGTAGTAATGCAGCACTCCGATAGCGGCATGGTTCCTAAAAAAATTATTTACGAAGAAGACAAGGTAAACTATGTAGTGTTCAATTTCGATGATTCTACATATATCTATCGTGGAAAACACAATGTAGAAAGGAAAAGGCGCGAAGTTGGTGGCACTATTAAAAGTTCGCTGTATGAAACTTTAGATGCCAACAATATTCCATCATCTTTGGCAGTGCGCATGGCCGAAATTTTTTCTTGCGTAATAGATTTCTATCGCATACAGTCCAACGACTATTTTAAAATAATTTACGATGAAGATTTTGTGGAAGGCGAGAGTGTGGGTGTAGGAAAAGTATATGCTTGTTTGTTTAGCAATGGCGGCAAAGAATATCAAGCATTTTATTTTGAAAAAGAAGGCTCGCACGAAGGAGAATTTTATGATGAAAAGGGCGAAAGCATGAAGCGCCAATTTTTGAAATCGCCTCTTAAATTTTTTAGAATTAGTTCTAGGTTTTCGGGTTCCAGATTACACCCTGTTACCAGAGTAGTAAAGGCGCATTTGGGTACAGACTATGCAGCACCTTATGGCACTCCAATTATGGCAACAGCCGATGGTGTAATAGAAGAAGCACAGTTTAAACGCCACAATGGAAACTATGTGAAAGTTCGCCACAACGGAGAATTTAAAACCCAATACTTACACATGAGTAAAATTGCCAAAGGTATGCACCGCGGTGTGCGGGTACGCCAGGGAGAAGTAATCGGGTATGTGGGAAGCACAGGCTTGGCAACCGGTCCACACGTTTGCTACCGTTTTTGGCGCGATGGAAAGCAAGTAGATCCATTTAAGCAGAAAGTGGCTATAAGCGAGCCTTTGCCTGCAAAGTATAAGTCGGAGTATTTAAAGAATATTGAACCATTGAAGCAAACCCTTGCTGCTATTGCAATTGAACCTCAACCGGAATCTACATTAAGCGCTGCTGTATCTTCTTCGCAAAATTGGCGTAAGAGCAGGTAGGCAGTTTTTTGGTGACTCCGAATCTTTTTTCACACAATAACCTTCGCATGAAGCAAAGTTTACTTTTTTGCTTTTCGCTCTTGTTGGCTTTTCATTGCGCACAAACTCAAGTAATTTTTTTTGAAAACTTTCAACAAGGAATTCCGGCAACTTTTACATTGGTAAATGGCGATAATAAAACGCCCGCTTCGCAGGTATCTTTTGTAAACAATGCGTGGGTTGCCCGCGAGTGGCACTCGGTACTGCAAGATACGGCTGCCGTTAGTACTTCGTGGTACACGGTGCCTGCTCAGGCCGATGATTGGCTTATTACTCCGGCAATTCCACTTACAGCAAAATCTACTTTAAGTTGGAAAGCATTTGCCATAGATCCCGATTTTCGCGATGGCTACGAAGTGCGTATTTCTACTTCAGGGAATAGCGTAGGCGATTTTACTACGGTACTCTTTAGTACTACTGCCGAGCAAACTTCTATAGTTACACGCACTGCCGATTTACAAGCATATACAGGACAAACGGTGTACATTGCTTTTAGAAATAATTCATACAATAGAAATTTGCTTTGGATAGACGATATTCAGGTGGCGCTGAAACCTCCATTTGATGCTGGTATTCTTTCTTCGGATTTGCCTTCGCGCTATACGGTTATTCCCCGTGCGCAGCGCACGGCATTTTTACCTTTGGCAGTGGTAATAAACGATGGGGCAAATGCACTGAGTAATGTGAAAGTTTTCTGTGCCGTTCACCAGAATGGAGTATTGAAAAAATTAGATAGCAACGAGGTGGCTATTTTAGGCAGTGGATTGGTTTCTACCTTTAACTTTTCTGCATTTACGCCTATAGATACCGGATTGTTTGAACTGAGCTATTTTACAAAAATTGCACCACCGGATGGCAACCCTGCCAACGATACGGCACGGCATTTTCTTTGGGTAACCGACACCATTTATGCTCGCGATAATGGCGCAGTAAGCAGCAGCGTTTCAATTGGTGCGGCTGCCGGAGAGTTTGGGCAGTGGTTTGGCATTGCACACCCTGCAAAGGTAAGCTCGGCAACGGTGTATTTGAATAAGCCATCGGTAGGCGCTCAGGTAAAATTTAAGTTGTATGTATTTGGAAACTCACCACAGGGTTTGGTAGATTCTACCTTTAGTTATACTACTACGCTAAGCGACTCGCTGAATGGTAAACTGCTTACGCTCGATTTTATTTCAAAAATTAAAATGCAAGTTGGTAAGTACTTTTTGGCAATAGTGGAAGAGGGCGGTAAAAATTTGAATGTAGGTGCTTGCGATGCGCTGCAAACTTCGCAAGTAAATTGGTTTCGTTTTGGCGGCAATCCCTTTGGGCGGTGGGCTTCGGGCAATGAATATGATTCGCTGCTGGCCACCCAAGCTTATACTAAAGTGTTGGCAATGCGCCTGAATGTGCAAAGCGCTTGTGCTGTGTTGCCAAACTTTGGAATGGCTGTAGTGCCAACTTGTACCAACACTGGTTCGCTTACTTCTAATTACACTAGCGAGAACCCTGCTCCGTATTTATATGAGTGGAGTACAGGTAGCCACAGTGTTGGTATTGGTAGTTTGGTGCCCGGAGTTTATACGCTTACTGTTACCGATAATTTTGTATGCACTTTTACGCAAACCGATACCATTAAGGTGGTGCCTATTCATATTGTAATGAGTGTAAAAGATGTTGGTTGTAAGGGGGAAAGTAATGGTACTGCTACTGCTAATTCTTTTGGTGGAAATGGCAATTACACCTACACATGGAATACTGCACCTACACAAACTTCTAAGACGGCAACCGGATTAAAGCAAGGAACTTATTCTGTAACCGTAACCGATGGAAGTTGTGTTTCTTCGGCATTAGCTCCAGTTTTGGAGCCGCCAACACTCATGCAGGTTGATGTGGTAGCGAAGGTGAATCCAAGTTCGGCATTGGCGCAAGATGGTGTAATAACAGTAAACGCCACCAATGGGCAACCGCCATACGAATATGTTTGGAATGATAGCTTGGTGCAGCCGCAACTCAGCGGTATTGGTGCAGGACGGTATTGCGTAACCGTAACCGATGGAAGAGACTGCGTAATTGAAAAGTGCGATACCATTGGTTTTGGCGTTGCCATAAATGAGGCAGCGCTACAGCAGTTTCAGGTGTTTCCTATTCCTGCCGATGGTATATTATCGGTAGAAACCGATGGCGGTATTATTTGGGATGTTGTACTATATGATAATGCGGGAAATGCAGTGTTGCAAAGTACTTTGGAGCAACGTGCCATTTTTAATGTGAGCGGCCTTGCCTCCGGTGTGTATGTGCTGGAGTTGCGCAATGCTACTTCGCTGTTGCGGAGGAAGGTAAGTATTATTCACTAAGCAAGTTTTTTTGGGAAGGAGCTGGTGTGTTTGCCTGTTTGGCGGGTAGAGCGTGTTTTTGTTGATTAGAATAGTCAGACGATTGTAGTTATTCAAAAATTAAATTTAGATTTGTCTAAAATTTAGTTTTGAAATCGTTTAAACTCTGTTTTGTCTTAGTATTTTGCATAGCTAAGAGTATAGTTGCACAGCAGGCACCAGCAAGGGATTCTGTATTGCAGGGAGAGCTAAAAGAAGTAGTGGTAAGCGGCACCTTGCGTGAAACCAGCAGGTTGGCATCGCCAATACCGGTTGAAACTTTTACGCAAACATTCTTTAGGAAAAGTGTTGCGCCTACCTTGTTTGAATCGTTGAATTTAATTAACGGTGTGCAGCCGCAGATCAATTGCAATGTTTGCAATACGGGCGATATTCATATAAACGGTATGGAGGGTCCTTACACAATGGTACTTGTAGATGGCATGCCCATTGTGAGTGCGCTTTCAACGGTGTATGGGCTAAGTGGTATTCCTAATTCGCTGATAGAAAGAGTAGAGGTTGTGAAAGGTCCCGCATCAACATTGTACGGCTCGGAGGCGGTGGCAGGTTTAATAAATATAATAACCAAACATGCACCGAGTGCTCCAAAGTTTTCAGCAGAAGTAAATGGCTCTACTTATGGTGAGTTTAGTGCCGATGTGGCATCTAAATTTACCATGAAGCGTGCATCAACACTTCTTTCGGCAAGCTATTTCGATTATTCATTTAGAACGGATTTAAACCACGATAATTTTACGGATATAGCATTGCAGAAGCGTGTGAGTGTGTTCAATAAATGGCAAATTCAGGGTAAAAGAAACGATATGCTCAACTTTGCTTTGCGTTACCATTTTGAAAATCGCTGGGGAGGAGAAATGCAATGGGAAAAACGCTGGAGCGGCAGCGATTCTATTTATGGTGAAACCATTCAAACACAACGAGCAGAGGCGTTTGGCAGTTATGGTTTTAATATAAAAGCAGAGCAGTTTAAAATAGATTTTTCCTATAACTATCACCTGCAAAAATCTTTTTATGGAACGGTGCGTTTCGATGCACAACAACACTTGGCCTTTGCGCAACTAAGATGGTTTAAAACTATTGGCAGACACTATTTGCTGGCAGGTATTCCGCTGCGGTTTACATACTATGACGATAACACGGTTGGCACACAAACTTTGCAGCAAGATGGCGCGGTTAAGAACTATCCATCGCATACTTTGCTCTCAGGAATTTTTGTGCAGCACGAAGGAAATTTTCATCGTTACTTTACATTGCTCACCGGCTTGCGTTTCGATTATCACCAGCAGCACGGCAGTATTTTTTCGCCACGCATGAGTGTAAAAATTCCCATTAGCAAAAGCCATGTAATTCGGTTGAGTGGCGGCAATGGCTATCGCGTAGTTAATTTGTTTACCGAAGAGCATGCAGCACTTACAGGTGCACGAGAAGTAGTGGTAAAACACAAGTTAAAACCCGAGCAGAGTTGGAATGGCAACTTAAATTATGCTTCTACCATTCAGTTTAAGGCAGGTTTCTTGAAGTTAGATGTAAACGGTTTCTATACTTATTTCAGCAATAAAATTGTACCGGATTACACCACTCCCGGAAAAATTATTTTCGATAATATACAAGGCTATGCTATTAGCCGAGGTTTCTCTGTAAGTGGCGATTTGTTTTTCGATAATAGCTTTAAATTATCGTTGGGAGCTACGGTGCTCGATGTATATAAAATGGAGAAGAGTGGTACGCAAACATGGCAAAAAGTGCCACAAATACTGGCAGCTCCATTTAGTGGAACATTCTCGGTTGGCTATTGTATTCCTAAAATTAAAGTTCAAATAGATTGGAGTGGAAAGCTAAACAGTCCCATGCCACTGCCGGTGGTTCCCAACGATTTTCGCCCTGCAAAATCTCCTTGGTTTTGCTTGATGAATATTCAGTTTTCGCGAAAATTTAAGTATGGAATAGAAGTGTATGCAGGTGTAAAAAACTTATTGAATTTCAAGCCTAAAGATCCGCTTCTCCGCCCCTTTGATCCTTTCGATAAGCATATAAATGAAGACAATCCCAATGGCTACACGTTTGATACGTCTTACAACTATACGTCTTTGCAAGGTGTGCGTGGGTTCTTTGGATTCAAATGGATTTGGGAATAACCTTATTGGTGATTTTTAAAAATACTCTCGGTAACAATAGAATAAATCTTAGTCATTTCTGCTTCGGCAGAAAGCAATTTCAGGTGTTCCTCAATGGTGAAAAAATCTTTGCGTACGGCAGGTCCGGTTTGTAGTTTTGAAGGACTATTGTGCTGTATATTTTCTGCCGATTGAGCAATGAGCGGACGCAGTATATCTAAAGAAATGTGTTGCGATGAAAGAATGTTTTCTGCCAGCTCAAACATGTGATTGGTAAAGTTATTGGCAAATACTGCTGCTACGTGAATATACTGCCGTTGCAGCTCGCTTACGCAGTGCACACTGCTTGAGATTTGCCTTGCCAATAGTGTCAATTTTTCGGTAGTGGCTTCGGTATTTCCTTCTATTAAAAAGGGAACAGTTGCAAACGAAAGCGGCACATCTTTTTTCATAGTTTGCAAGGGATAAAAAATACCCGGTTGCGAACTGCATGTTGCTAAAACCTCTTTGGAGCGAAAGCCGGAAGAGTGCGCAACAATACTATTGGTAAAAGGCAGTAAACCAGCAATGGCTTCAATGGCATCATCTTTTACGCAGAGGAGGATAACATCGCTTTCGGTATTTACTTGCCTAAGTGCAAAATTGGGTGTTGCTTCTACTTCCGATGCCAATTGGCATACTGCCAATTCATTACGCCCCGTAATTTGTAGTATTCGATTGCCGCTTGCTTTAAGCGCTTTTGCCAAATGCCAAGCCACATTGCCACTTCCAATAATGGATATATTCATAAGCAATTGTGTAATGTTTATAGAGCATATTTACAATTATTGCACTTGCTAATGCAATAAAATGCCAATGCAAATTATACTGAAAAACTTTCGCCACATGCACAAGTACGCGAAGCATTCGGGTTGCTAAAGTGAAATCCTTTTCCGTTTAAACCATCGGTGAACTCTAAAGTAGTGTTGCACACATATAAAAAACTGCGCAAGTCTGTAACTAGTTTAATGCCTTTATCTTCAAAAATCTGATCTTCCGGTTGTAGTTGATTATCTAACTGCATATTGTAGCTTAAACCGGAGCATCCTCCGCCTTGCACAGTTATGCGCACAAAACTACCTTCCGGTTTTTGTTCGCTTTGTATAATAGATTTTATTTTTTCGCTGGCGGCATCAGAAACGTACAACATAGTTTTTCAATCTTTGTGTTGGCGAAAGTAAGCCAACTTAATTTTCAAACGAAATTCTAAGAAGTTAAATGAATAAAATTGAACACATTGGCATAGCCGTAAAGAATCTTTCGCAGGCCAATAATACGTATGCCAAACTATTGGGGAAGCCGCACTACAAAACAGAAAGTGTAGTTTCTGAAGCCGTTGAAACTTCATTTTTTCAAGTTGGAGAAACCAAAATTGAACTCTTGCAGGCAACGGCACCGGAAAGTGCCATTCACAAATTTTTGGAGAAAAAGGGCGAAGGCATTCACCATATTGCATTTGCTGTAACCGATATTGCCGCTGAGGTTGAGCGCTTAAAGGCAGAGGGTTTTGAACCCATTAGCAAAGAGCCGAAACGCGGTGCCGACAACAAGTGGGTGTTTTTCTTTCACCCTAAAAATACACACGGAGTTTTAATTGAATTATGCCAGGAAATAGAATAGTGATACCGCCCAAAGTGCTGCCAAAAAATCAGAACCTGCGGCTTTGCAAAGTTTCATTCCTTACATTTGCAACATGAGTAAAAGAGGAAAAGTGTTGGTTGCCATGAGCGGAGGAATAGACTCCACCGTAAGTGCCGTAATGCTGCACGAACAAGGTTATGAAGTAGTGGGAATTACCATGAAAACGTGGGATTATGCCAATAGTGGCGGTAGTAAAAAAGAAACAGGCTGCTGTAGTTTAGATTCTATTAACGATGCTCGGCAAGTGGCGGTAGAGCTTGGTTTTAATCATTACATTTTAGACATAAGGGGCGAGTTTGGCAATTTTGTAGTAGATAATTTTGTAGAAGAATATTTGGCGGGTCGCACACCCAATCCTTGTGTGCTATGCAATACGCATATTAAGTGGGAAGCATTGCTGAAACGTGCCGATGCCATGGACTGTGAGTTTATAGCTACCGGACACTATGCACAAGTGCGCGCAGAAAATGAGCGCTATGTAATATCTAAAGGATTAGATGCCAATAAAGATCAGAGCTATGTTTTGTGGGGCGTAAGCCAGCAGTGCCTTAGCCGTACCATTTTTCCAATAGGCGGCTTTCATAAACCGCACATTCGCCAAATGGCTCGCGATATGGGATATACAGAACTTGCCAATAAAAGCGAGAGCTACGAAATATGTTTTGTACCCGATAACGATTATCGCGGTTTCTTAAAACGTAAAGACCCAACCTTAGAAGCAAGAGTTAAAGGAGGCAGTTTTGTGGATAAAGAAGGACGTGTAATAGGTAAGCACGAAGGTTATCCTTTCTATACCATTGGGCAGCGCAAAGGTTTGGGTGTAGCATTTGGAAAGCCCATGTTTGTTACAGCTATTATTCCGGAAACCAATACCGTTGTATTGGGCGAAGAAGTAGATTTAGAAAGAACGCGTATGACGGTAGGAAAACTAAACCTACAAAAATACACACAGTTGCCGGGTAAAATTCCTGCCATTACCAAGGTGCGCTATAAACATGAAGGAGAAAGCAGCCTTATTGAACAGCATGGCGATTTAGTGGCAGTAGAATTTATGGGTAAAGTAAGCGCCATAGCTCCGGGGCAGAGTGCCGTGTTTTATGAAAATAACGATGTAATAGGAGGTGGAATAATTATGGCAAACCCTTCTGTGCAGGCAAGTTAAACCATACTTTCAACAAATCTGCTGAAGTTCCCCTTTTTACCATTTTTCTACTGCTATATTCGCAATCGAAAAGGTAAAAACATGAGTGAAATTTTGAGCGAAATTAAAGCCAACGAAACCCGCTTTCTACATGAATTATTTGAACTGTTGCGCATACCTTCAGTAAGTGCCGATGCTAAGTTTGCTGCCGATGTACATAAAACGGCTGCATTTGTGGCTCAAAAACTTACCGATGCCGGAGCCGATAAAGTACAGTTGTTTTCTACACCCGGTTTTCCGGTAGTGTATGGCGAAAAAATAATAGATGCTTCTAAACCAACAGTGCTTGTGTATGGGCACTACGATGTGCAACCTGCCGACCCATACGAATTATGGGATGCACCTCCATTTGAACCTGTGATAAAAGATGGGAAGATTTATGCCCGTGGCAGTGCCGATGACAAAGGGCAAATGTATATGCATGTAAAAGCTTTTGAAATACTGATGAAGCAAAATGCGCTGCCATGCAACATCAAGTTTATGATTGAAGGCGAAGAAGAAATTGGAAGCGAACATTTAGAAGGATTTGTTACTGCACATAAGGACTTGTTGAAGAGCGATGTGGTATTGATTTCAGACACCTCTATGATTTCTAATGAAGTGCCAAGTATTACCACCGGTTTGCGTGGTCTTAGTTATTTAGAGGTAGAAGTTACGGGTCCTAATCGCGATTTACATAGCGGAGTATATGGCGGTGCTGTTGCCAATCCAATCAACATATTGTGCGATATGATTAGCAAGCTGCACGATGAGAAAAGAAGGGTAACCATACCTGGTTTTTACGATGATGTGGAAGCCGTAAGCGAAGTAGAGAGAGCAGAAATGGCAAAAGCACCATTCAGCCAGTTAGAGTATAACAACGATCTTGGTGTTAAGCAGGAATTGGGCGAAGAAGGTTTCACTACTTTAGAAAGAGTTTCTATACGCCCTACTTTAGATGTAAACGGTATTTGGGGCGGTTATACAGGGCAGGGTGCCAAAACGGTATTGCCTTCTAAAGCCTATGCAAAAATATCTATGCGTTTGGTGCCCAATCAATCGCACGAAAAAATTACCAAACTCTTTACCGAGTATTTTCTAAACGCGGCACCGGAATGCGTGCAAGTAAAAGTAACACCTATGCACGGTGGCGAAGCAGCCGTTACACCCACCAATTCCATAGCCTACATGGCTGCGGCAAAGGCTATTGAAACTACTTACGGCAAAGCGCCAATTCCGCTGCGCACTGGCGGAAGTATTCCTATTGTTACCATGTTTGAAAGCGTGTTGGGAACTAAATCGGTATTGCTGGGCTTTGGGTTAGATAGCGATTCTATTCATTCTCCTAATGAACATTATGGAGTTTGGAACTATTTTAAGGGTATAGAAACCATTCCATATTTCTTAAAGTACTTTGCAGAAATGAGTAAGTAAAAAATGAAGCTGCCAACTGTTGCTGAAAAATGGAATACTCCAAAGCTTTGGTGGTTAATAGCCGGCTTGTCAGTTGGTTTTATATATGGTGCTGTATTTATTCGCCATCAAGTGTTTCCGCATAGTTGGGTTAAAAGAATACTCTATGGCAACGAAGTAGATTCTACTAAAACCGGACCTTGGTCTATCGGAATTTATGAAGGTAATTCACCCTTTAATTTACAGCCGGCAAGTAGTGCTAAAAATCCGGTAATAAGCGCTAAAGATGTATCTGATATAGATGCAGTGTTTGCAGCCGATCCGTTTTTTATTCAAAGCAACCACCAATTCTTTTTATTTTTTGAAGCATTGAACCGCAGCACCAATGCGGGCGATATTGCTTATGCTGAGAGCCAAGACGGCTACCATTGGCAGTATAAAAAAGTGGTGATAGACGAGCCATTTCACCTATCGTTTCCTTATGTGTTTGAATGGCAAGGCGTTTACTATATGATTCCCGAAAGTAACCGCGATTATTCGCTTAGGCTATATAGAGCAACTAACTTTCCCGATAAATGGGAATTAGATACCATATTGCTATCGGGCTATAAATTTGTTGATCCGGCTATTGTAAGGCATCAAAACCGTTGGTGGTTGTTTTTATCGAGTGTAGATGACGACATATTGAATATCTATTTTTCTGATAGTTTACATCAAGGCTGGCGGCCACATCCATTAAATCCGGTGGTGAAATTTAACCGCCATATTGCCCGCCCTGGCGGTAGAATATTTCAATACGATGGCAAGTTGTATAGAATGGCGCAAGACGATGAGCCGGAGTATGGCTTACAGGTGTTTGCCGTAGAAATTTTGGAACTTACCGACAGTACTTATAAAGAGCAACCAATTATGGATAAACCAATAGTGGCAGGCTCCGGCAGGGGATGGAATAAAGCAGGTATGCACCACGTAGATTTGTTGCCAGTGGGCAACAAATGGATAGCTGTTACCGATGGCAGAGTTGAGTAACAATGTGTGTGAATTAAGTTTCTGCTACAAAAGTTGCTTCAAACTAAAATTCACTAATCTTTGCCTTAGAAAGTAGATTTATACATGAAGAAAGGAAAGAAGAAAGCAGCAGATTCGATGGTGGCTACAAGTGTGCCGGAAAGTAGTTTGGAACACAATGCCACAGGGCTTCCATATATTATTGTATTTCTTTTTGCTTGTTTAATTTATGGCAATACACTTTGGAATCAATATGCTTCAGACGATGCTATTGTTCTTACCGAAAATATTTATGTGCAGAAAGGTTTTGGCGGCATACAGGATATTTTTACCCACGATGTTTTTGAAGGTTTTTTTAAGGAGAAGAAGAGCCTAGTAGCAGGCGGCAGGTATAGGCCGCTCAGCGTAGCAACTTTTGCAGTGGAGTATGGTTTGTTTGGTTTAAACCCTATGCTTAGCCATGCGGTAAATGTGGTGTTGTTTGCTGTTACTTGCTTGCTAATTTATTACTTGTTGATGCAGTTGCTTCCGCTTAGCAGCACAACGCCATTTTATGTGTCAATTCCATTCCTGGCGAGTATGCTGTATGCTGCACATCCTATTCACACAGAGGCAGTAGCCAATATCAAAGGACGCGATGAAATTATGAGTATGCTTTTTGCAATAGCGGCACTTACAGCATCGGTGCTGTATGTAAGCAAGGGTGCCAAGTGGCTGGTGGTGGCAGTAGCAGCAATGTTTCTTTCATTGCTTTCAAAAGAAAACTCAGTTACATTTCTTGCAGTAGTGCCGCTTACGTTTTACTTTTTTACCAAGGCAACTCCTAAGCAATATTTTGCAGCAGTAGCAGCAGTGTTTATTCCTACGGTTTTGTATTTGGCATTGCGCAGCCAGTTTGCGGCATCGGGTTTGGCAGAGGAGTCGTCAGAAATATTAAACAATCCGTTTGTGGGCGCCACTTTTGCGCAGCGCTATGCTACTCCGGTGTATAGCTTCTTACTGTATTATTACAAATTGGTTTTTCCGCATCCGCTGAGTCACGATTACTATTTCAACCAAATTCCGTTGATAGAGTTTGGCGATGCAAAATTTATTACGGCTTCTATTGTAACCTTGGCACTTATTGGAATTGCCATTAACCAATTGAGGCGCAAAACGGTAGTGTCTTATGCTATTCTGTATTACTTTATTACGTTTTCTGTAGTGTCAAATATCTTGTTTTCGGTAGGTATTATTATGAACGAAAGGTTTTTGTTTATGCCTTCGTTGGGATATTGCTTGTTGTTGGCTGCCGGTTTTTATTATTTCTTTCAAACAAAAAAAATGCCTGCAATGGTGGTGGTTGGGTTAGCTGCGGTGGTGGTGCTGTTGTTTAGTGCAAAAACTTTTAGCAGAAATTATGTGTGGAAAGACAACCTTACCTTGTTTACCACCGATGCCAAAAATTCGCCCAATAGTTCTAAGGTAAATACTAGTGCCGGTGGCGATTTGCTGGCAGCCAGCGATAAAGAACCGGATTCGCTCCAGCGCAAAAAAATGATTGAAGAGGCAATGGTATATCTTACCAGGGCACTCAATATTTATCCGGATAACTTCAATACACTTTTATTGATGGGCAATGCTCAGTATAAGTATTACAAAACAGTAGATGCTGCATTGCCATTTTACAATAAAATTATTGCGCTTAAAAAGGGTGGAGAATTTCTTGCCAACCAAAATGCAGGCAATTTATTATTTGCAGAGCAGAAGTATGCGGCTGCCATTCCGTATTTGCGTACGGCAGTAAATATGCAGCCAAGTAATATAGAAATGCTGCTAAGGTTAAGCGATAGCTATGCTTTAAATGGCCAGGCAGATACTGCGCTGTTTTACACCAATTATGCCTACCAAAAGCAGCCCGAAAATGCAATGGTGGCACACCAGTTGGGCAGAATTTACGGCAGGTATTTGAATCGCCTGGAAGAGGCTATTCCATATTTGCAAAAAGCAGCACAGCTAAACCCTTCTGAAACTACTTATTTAGAAGATCTTGGAGTGGCGTATGGTTTACTGGGAAAGTTTGATGCAGTAATAGAAACCATGAATAAGCTACTTCAAATAAAACCAAATTACAAGCCTGCATACTTGAATATGAGTATTTCGTATCGCAATAAAGGCGATGCAGCACAAGCAGACTTGTACATGAAGAAAGCTATGGAACTACCATAGGTTTTTATTTTGCCAATAGAATATTCAACACAAAAAAGAGGTAGAGGTAAATCCATAAGGCATCTACAAAATGCCAGTAAAGTGCCATGTATTTTACCTTGAGTTTGGCATAGGGATCGGTATCAAAAAGCAGTTCAGCCACAGGATTGTTTTCGCGCTCTTTAGCCTTTAACCAAAAGTATGCCAGTATGGCCACGCCCACAATTAGATGCAGCAAGTGTAATGCCGAAATTACATACAAGTAGGCTCCTGCCACATTGTTTTGCAACTTAATACCGCTGTTTTGCAATTCACTCCAAGCCATTAGTTGAAAAATGGTAAAGGCAATACCCAACATAGTTGTAACCATCATGCCGTTTGCAAAACCATGTGCATCATCGCGCAAATTGGCAATTCTAGTTTGGTGCATACTATAGCTGCTAACTAAGATAATTACAGAGTTTGCGTGAAACAATAATGGTAGTTGAAAACGATTAAAGCTAGTACCGTAAGTAGTTAAAAAGTAAAATACCGAAAGCGTTAAAAACACAACAGTAATGCTCGCCAAAAGCAAATAAGTACTAACCGCTATCGGATGATACCTGAATACACGCTGTTGAGTTTTGTTTTTTTGAGATGAAGCAATCATAATAAATTGTGTGCTTGCAACTTAAACCGATAGCTTGCAAATGGCTACCATACTTGTTTAAGCATCTGCCTTCTTTTTGGCTTTCCACCAAAAAAAGCCAATGGTTCCGGCAATAATATATGGTGTAAGAAACAAGTACAATACGCCCTTGTTAATGCCTGCCGCAGCAGTAGAGCCGCCTTCCAAAGACGTTTCGGCACTTGCTTTACACATGGCACATTGTGCACTTGCATCAACAGCGGTAAATGTTACCGCTATTAAAAACAAACTTGCTGCTAACCAATTTTTCATGTTGCTAAAATAGTAAACACCCAACAGTTGCCCACAATAAATATTTGCTAAAAATTAAAGTGCCTTCTAGTACAGGAATGAAATGAAAATAAATGTGCATAACTGTTGTGTATATTGCTTCTTAAAGTGTTCACATACAACATATTTAAGCTGTTTTGCATCTGTGTTGAAAAAGTAGCTACCTCCGCTGCTATGCTTTATATCTTTAAAAGAAAAAAGCAGTATGAAAAGTTTAGCCGAAAAACAATGGAGAAAATTAGACGGGCAACGTATCGAAAAGCCAATTTGGGATGCCATTGAAGACGCACTTGTAAGAGAGGGCGAATTGGGAAATCCCATTAAAGTATGTATTGGTACCGATAGCCAAGTTCACGGAGCCGAAACGGAATTTGCCACTGTAATTGTGGTGCTGCGCAAAGGCAGAGGCGGCTACATGTTTATTCAGAACGAAAGGAGTACACAAAGAATGAGTTTAAAAGAACGCTTGCTAATAGAAGTGTCGCGCTCTATTGATATTGCTTACAAGCTGTGCCCGCTATTCGATAAGTACAAAACTGAACTTGAGGTACATGCCGATATAAACACCAACCCAAAATTCAATAGTAATATTGCTTTAAACGAAGCTATGGGATATATTCTTTCTATGGGCTTTACCTTTAAGGCAAAGCCCGATGCTGTGGCTGCAAGTTGCTGTGCAAATAAAGTGGTGTAACTCTTGATTTACGGCAAAAAACGGTTTACTTTACACTAAAATAATTACGAAATGAATTGTAAATACTTATTGTTATTAGTATCTATTGTGTTTAGTTTTTCAGTTTTTGCCCAAGAGGCTACTCCTGCCATGGGAGGTTCAAGCACAGCACAAAAATCTACGGTTGATGTTGCTGCCCAAAAAATGCAAATGCGCATTACCCGCATTTTGCAATTAGATGAAGCTACATCTGCCAAGTTATACCAGCCTGCACTTGAGTTTTTTAAAGAAAAGACAGCGGCATCGGCATCTACAGCAGAAGCGCGCATGGCTTCATCTAATAGCCGAAGTGTAGCATTGGCAGCATCGGTAGAAAAGAGGAATGCAGCCTTTAAAACTATTTTGGGTAATGAAAAATATGCTGCTTTGCAAAAGCATATAGAAATCGCTAAGGCAACACAAGCCGAAGGAAAAGCATACAGCGTAAATCCCGATGCTATATTGATAGATTAAGATATTAGTATCTTGTAAATAAAGAAGCCGTTTTCAAATTTGAAAACGGCTTCTTTATTTTATGTATCTACCAAAGTAATTTTATACAGTTACGGCTTCTTTTGCCATGAGGTATTTTACTTTTTCCCAAGGCTCATGCTCGAAGTGCTTACGGTCTTTTATTTTTTCGGGGAAACGCACATGGTATTCAAATTCGTGGCGGAAATGGCGGATGGCCGCAGCTACAGGCCATGCGGCAGCATCGCCCAGTGGGCAAATGGTATTTCCTTCTATGCCACGTTGTATATCCCAAAGCAGGTCTATGTCTTCCATGCTGCCGTATCCGTGTTCTATACGCCATGTTACTTTATCTAACCATCCGGTTCCTTCGCGGCAAGGCGAACATTGTCCACAACTTTCGTGGTGATAAAAGCGCGAAAAATTCCAAGTATTGCGCACAATACAAGCGCGGTCGTCATATACAATAAATCCTCCGGAGCCAATCATGGAGCCGGTAGCAAAGCCACCATCGCTCATGCTCTCGTAGGTCATAATTCTATTTTCGCCTTTAGCGGTTTTAAATAGCAATTCGGCTGGCAAAATAGGTACAGAACTTCCTCCCGGTACGCAGGCTTTCATAGGGCGGTTGGTTTGCATGCCTCCCAGCCATTCATCGCTCATTACAAACTCATCTACGGGTAAGCCTAGTTCAATCTCATATACGCCCGGATTTTTAATGTTGCCGGAGGCAGAAATTAGTTTAGTTCCGGTAGATTTTCCTACGCCTATTTTGGCATATTCTTCGCCTGTGTTGTTGATAATCCATGGCACGGTGGCAATACTTTCAACATTATTTACCACGGTGGGGTTTCCATATAAACCAACTACTGCCGGAAATGGAGGTTTAATGCGCGGATTACCGCGTTTGCCTTCTAGCGATTCTATGAGTGCGGTTTCTTCTCCGCAAATATATGCTCCGGCTCCGCAGGTAACATATAAATCTAGATTGTAGCCGCTGCCTTGGATGTTTTTTCCGAGCCAGCCGTTGGCATAAGCTTCGTTGATTGCTTTTTCGAGTATGCGGTAAATCCACATATACTCACCGCGGATATAGATGTACGAAAGATTTGCTTCTAATGCAAAACTGGAAATAATCATCCCTTCTACTAGCAGGTGGGGGATTTTTTCCATTAAAAAGCGATCTTTAAATGTACCCGGTTCCGATTCATCGGCATTGCAAATTAAGTGGCGTGGGCGACCACTCTTTTTATCTATAAAACTCCATTTTAAACCGGTAGGGAAGCCTGCTCCGCCTCTTCCGCGTAAGCCGGATTTTTTTACTTCCTCCACAATGTCGTTGGGCGTAAGTTTCAATGCTTTTTCTACTCCGGTATAGCCGCCTTTGCTACGATATACTTCGTAAGTTGATATTCCGGGAACATCTATGTGCTCTAACAAAATTTTTCTTCCCATTGTATAGTTATGCTTATTACTTCAATTTCAAACTTGCAAAACGCCCCGCTAAAATAGAATTTAGCAACAGTTGTTCAAAGGTATTCTTATATCGTTGTTCCACATTGCTTTAAACAGCTTTCTATTACAGTTTTTTCTTCTTCGGTAAGGAGCGGATAGTTTTTTACTTTTTGCAGCAATTGAATGCTTTTTTCGCAATTGTTGTTTCTGAAATATAGTACGCCCAAATTCAATACGATATTGGGATTGTTGGGGTTTAGCTTGTTGGCTTTTTCAAAGCAATTGATGGCGCCATCTAAAGATTCGGGCAATTGCAATGTAGCTTTATAGCACTCTGCCAAACTTACCCATGCGTTTACATGGTTGCTTTCTGTTTGGGTGGCTTGCTCAAATGCTGTTTTTGCTTGGTTGTAAAACCCTTGTTTGTATAGTATAGTTCCCATGCCCATTAGTGCAGGTACATAGGTGCTTTTTTGCTGTAGTGCAGCGGCAAAGTATTGCTGGGCTGCTTGTGTAAAAGCATCGGCACTGTCTTTGGTAGCGGCAAAACTTTTTTGGTAATAAATTTCTCCTAAAAGTGCAAATCCCTTCCACGACTCTTCGGATTTGCTGAGTTGGGTGGCATGTGGCAGCGCCAATTGTGGTTGCTGAATGTTTAAATAATAAGAGGCGGCTGCAAAACTATTTTCGTTTTTAAAGTGAGGTTGGTTGCTGTAAAATGGATTCAAAAATTTATTGAGGGCAGAGGCTGTTTTAGAAGTGGGCAGGCTTGCCAATGGTTGAAAAATATCGCGTACAGGTGTTGCTTGGTTATCTTTTACATATACCACTGCAATGGCATCAGCAAATACAGCTTTAAAGCCATTGCCTTGAGCCAGCCATGCGTGTAAATTGGCGTATTGCGGGCGAAACAGTACTACATATTCAAACTGATATTTTTGATTGAGTGCATTGAATTTTTCCGGCTCTAAAACGGCTTCGGTAAAGGTGTTGAAGAAAGCGGGCGGAAACACATCTAAGTCGCGCAGGTCTATGAAGGTTTCAAATCCACTTACTTTCCAAAGCAGGAAGGAAGAAGTAAGGTAATCTGAGAAACATTTGCCGCTCAGCTTGTTTTGGATAATAAATTCGGCAGCGCCAATAGGGTTGTAATCGGGGCGTATTTCCAAACCAAATTTATCTCTGCTGCCAATGGCTTGGTAGTAAGTATTGGTAATAACAGATACATAAAAAACAAGCAGTGCAATGGCACTTACGGGCAATAAAAATTTAGCTGCTTTTTTAAAAGATTGAAGCAATACGGCACCCGCACTTACCGCCACCGGAAACAGCACCAATACAAGAAATATTATATTCCTAAAAGCAGAAGTGGCTAAATAGCCAAAGGCAATTACTACCATGCAATAGCCTATTGAAAGTGTGCGGAATTGAGCGCGTTTTTTTAATGCTATGAACAATAAAAAAGCCATGCCTGCAACCAACCAAGCTGTGGCAAGCCATGCTTCTTTTTGCCAGTATTGGTGCGATGAGATGGATAGCAGTTCGGTGGTGTATTTATTTTCAAAAACTTGGTTGAAAATTGAAAATGGTTGGAGCAACATTTTAGCGCCATAAGGATTTATGAAAATGGCAAGCACGCTTAAAATTACGGCTGCTGCTTGCCGTAAAAATGCTTTGGGTTGAAAGGGCGACAATGCCAATATTTTTTGCTCCACAAACACAGCAACTAAAAAGATGAGATTGATAACCACACCTATGGCAAATGCCTCGTGAATGTTGGCCCAGATACATTGCAGTGGAATAATCCACCAAATAACAGGTTTATTTCCGTTTCGATACTTTAAGTTGAGCCATAAAAAAACGATGCTTAGCAGGTAACTGCTCATTTCAGGGCGACCGTTGATGCGGTAGTCTATACTGATAAACAGCAATGGAAGTAATAATAAAAATGCAGTAGTGGCATGTGTTTCTGCATTCAATTTTTTGGATATTTCGGTACTAAGTTGGAACAAAAAAAACAGCAGTGCCAAGAGTACCAAACCTTGTAGGATAAACACATTTTCCGAGCCTAAGAAATTGCTTACCAGCGCAGCAACTACTTCAAATCCCCATTTTATGTTTATCCATGGTTGCCCTTTTTGAGTATATGAAAATACATCTTCGGTAGGTACTTTGCCGTGTGCTATAATCCATTCACCCGTTTTAATTTGCCACCACAAATCGGGTTCGCGCAAACCTTTAAAGCTAAGCGCAATGGCACATAATGCTGCCAATAAAATAGATATGGTGCGGAGGTGTTTCACAAAAACGAAAACCAAATATAGATTTTGCTATTTGGTTGCGAAGGAAAATAGCGGCTTTTAATAATCCCAAACAGGATTGCGGTTGCCGCGAACATAATCGCGCATTTTTAGCCAAAAGGCCAAAATTAAATATGCAATAATAGGTGAACCAATGGTAAGGCAACTGGCGTAGATAAAAAACAAGCGAATGTTTTTAATGGGCATACCTAACCGCTCCCCGATTTTGGTACACACGCCAAACATATTGGCTTCAATTAAAAATTTTAAATCGTTTAGTTGCATGGTTTCTACAAGCAAATATGAAGATACAAATCTAAATGATAGCTCAGAAAGTTACTTTTTACCACACAGCCTAAAGCACGGAATTGTTCATTTTAAAAATAGAAGGTGAATAATTTTAGTTTGTGCTCAATAGAAATTGTTTTTTTAGCCGCATGTTTAAACATATCGGCACAGTTGTATTGATGCTGTTTACTGCGTGTTTGTTGGCTCAGGGAACTTATATTCCGTTGGGAAGCGAGGCTTACCATATTATGGATAGGCTCGATATTCGCTATGGAAGAATACTGCCAGTGGCGCATACTTCTGTAAAGCCGTATAGCAGAAAATCGGTGGCCGAGGTTGCCGAAACGCTCATGCTTTCGAACTTGCCGTTTAATAAGCGCCAAAAATTTGAATTGCAGTATTTAGTAGATGATAACAGCGAATGGCTCGATTCGTTGCAAAGCCGCACCGGAAAACCACTTTGGAAATTTTACCGTGAGCCTGCAAGTTTAGGACACGTAAATGTGAAGAAAGATTTTAGCTTGAAAATAAACCCGATTTTGGCATTTAGAATAGCAGGTGAAAAGAATAATAAAGAAGTACTTTTTGTAAATACCAGAGGTGCAGAGGTGCGCTTCACCATTAAGCAAAGAGTAGGTTTTTATTTCTACGTTACCGAAAACCAAACGCGCACGCCACAGTATGTACAAGATAAAATAAAAGAGCGCGGTTATATTCCCGGCAACGGCTATTGGAAAGACTATAAAACCACCGGAATAGATTACTTTGAACCACGCGGCTATATTGATGTAAATGTGTTGAAATACATTTCGCTGCAATTTGGTTACGATAGAAATTTTATTGGCAACGGCTACCGTTCGTTTTATTTAAGCGACTTTAGTTCGCCCTATTTTTTCCTAAAAATGAATGTGAAAGTTTGGCGTATAAACTACCAAACCATTTGGGCCGAGTTTATTAACCAATACAATCGTGGAGCCGATAAAGAACTGCCTAAAAAATACGGAGCATTTCATCATTTAAACTTTAATGTGGCGCACTTCCTCGACATTGGCTTTTTTGAAGGTGTAATTTTTAACCGAAAAAATCAGTTTGAGTTTCATTATCTAAATCCTGTTATATTCTACAGAGCTATTGAACAATCGCTGGGCTCGCCAGATAATGCACTAATAGGTTTTGATATAAAAGCAAATGCATTTAACCATTTGCAGCTATACACCCAATTTATTTTAGATGAGTTTAATTTTAAAGAGTTAGTAAAGAATAGCGGTTGGTGGGCCAATAAATTTGGCTGGCAAATTGGAGCAAAGTATATAGATGTAGTTCCTAATTTAGATTTACAGGCAGAGTTTAATATGGCACGTCCGTATTTGTATTCGCACAATACCGGCAGCAATGTAACGGCAAATTATACGCACTACAACCAACCATTGGCACACCCGCTTGGTGCAAATTTTTATGAGTTTATTGCCATAGGAAGATACCGTATTTTAAAGAACCTGAATGTTACGGTGAAATATATAAACAGCACTTATGGTGAAGATAGTGTAGATGCAACCACAAAAACACTCACCCATTTTGGTGGCGATATTTTGCGCAGTACCACTGCCGAAACTGTACGTGGTGTGTATGGAAATAAAATAGGGCAGGGTGCTAAAGCAAAGCAGAACTATTTTGATATGCTGATTTCGTACCAGCCTTGGCACAATGTGTATATTGATGCAGAAATTCTTTATAGAAAGAAAGACAGCAAAATAAACTCGCGCGACCAAGAAACTTTTTATTTCGGTATTGGCGCCAGAATGAATATTGCCTACAAGCAATATGAATTTTAACTATTAAATTCTATCAAGAAATTAAGCCCTTGCAGTTGCAAATCGGGCAGGTTGTGGTTTTCTTTTTCTATTGCTTTAGAAAAGAAATTAGATCCGTTTCCGGTAACAACAATTGCTAGCTCCGGATGGGCTTTAGCGTATTGTGCCACAATGCCATTTGTTTCTGTAACAATACCATTTAAAACGCCACTCATAATAGCAGATTCGGTAGAGTTTCCGGTAAGCGGCACAGCCTTTCCTTCAGGAAAAGACTGCATGTATTTTTGGAACGATATTAGCGGAAGATTGGCGGTAAAATGGTGCAGGGCTTTAAACCGCATTTCTATGCCGGGCGCAATGGAGCCTCCCATAAATTCTGATGTGGCAGTTAAAAAATTATAGGTAATGCAAGTGCCGGTATCAATGCATAGTATATTCTGTGCCGGAAATAGTTGATGTGCCGCACACATCAATGCCAATCTATCGGTACCAACGGTTTCCGGTGTGGCATAGCGGTTTACAATTGGGAGTTTTAGGTGGTGGTTAAAAGTAAGTTGCCGAAATTTTTGTGTGCTTAAAAAGGCTTCTACTGGATTATCGGATCCGGTTTTGGAAATAATGCTGCAAGTAATTTTTTCTTTTTCTATCGCCTTTTTTATTTCGGCAAAAGAATGTAGGCGCACCACAATTTTTCCTTGTTTAAAAATTGCTGCTTTTACCGAAGTGTTGCCAATATCAATTACCAAATTCATGGTGCTTTTTGGAGGTTGCAACTGTTGCTGTGTTTACAGTTCTAGTTTTCCAGCCTTTAAGTTAGGGTTTATTTTTTTTACCAATCCGGTAAGCACATTGCCGGGACCTACTTCGTAAAAAGTAGTGGCACCGTCTGCTGCCATTTGCAAAATGGATTGCGTCCATTTTACCGGAGCTGTTAGTTGCAGAATTAAATTCTGTTGAATGGTTGAAGCATTGCTAATTGCCGAAGCACACACGTTTTGGTAAACGGGGCAGCATGGTTCTTTAAATTGCAATTGCTCAATTTTTGTTTGTAGTTCCTTTCGTGCCGGTTCCATAAGTGGTGAGTGAAATGCACCGCCAACCGGAAGTTTCACCACTCTTTTTACTCCTGCATTTTTTAGCATTTCACCGGCTTGGTCTATGCCGTTTATGGTTCCTGAAATTACTAATTGCCCGGGTGCATTATAGTTAGCAGCTACTACAGTTTCGTTTTGTATGCTTGCGCAAATTTCTTCTACTTGGGTTTCGCTTTGGTAGCCTAAAACTGCCGCCATGGTAGATGGCTGTAATTCGCAGGCTTGCTGCATAGCCAGTGCGCGGGTTAGCACTAATTGCAATGCCTCTTCAAAACTTAAAACTTGTGCTGCTACTAAGGCAGAAAATTCGCCTAAGGAGTGTCCTGCAACCATTTCGGGTTTAAAATTTGGCAGCAGTTGCGCACTAATTACTGAATGTAAAAATACTGCGGGTTGGGTTACTTTGGTTTGTTTTAAATCGGCATCGCTGCCTTCAAACATTATAGATGCAATATCAAATCCTAAAATTTGATTGGCACTTTGGAACATGGCTTTTGCCTGTGTACTTTTTTCGTACAAATCTTTGCCCATGCCGGAGTATTGGCTGCCTTGCCCCGGAAAAATGTATGCTGTTTTCATTTGCTGTGTTTTTACCCAATACCTAAATAGTATGTGCTTGCAATTCTATTTATTTAATCGGAATGGCTGTGAGGCTTTTTTAGGATTGCTATTTATTAAATTTAGTCATGGCACGTTCTATGCCTTCAAACATAAATGCGTGTGCGGCATCTGCCGATTTTTGAAGTAATTCAGGCAATTGTTTCTTTTCTTCTTCATTCCACTTTCCTAATACAAAATGCACTTGTGCGCCTTTGGGATAATTGCTGCCAATACCGAACCGCAGCCTTGCATAGTTGCCATTTCCCAAGGCGGCATCTATGTCTTTTAAGCCATTGTGTCCGCCATCGCTACCTTTGCCGCGCAAGCGAATAGTGCCAAATGAAATGGCTAAATCATCGAGTATTACCAATAAGTTTTGTGGTTGAATTTTTAATTCGGTAAGCCAGTAGCGCACGGCCTTGCCACTTAAATTCATGTAGGTAGTGGGCTTAATTAGATAAATATTTTTTCCGCGCGAGCGGTAAGTGGCAAAGTGTGCATGGCGATCGAGCGCAAAGGTAGCACCTGCTTTTTGTGCCATTGTATCAAGCACATCAAAACCAATGTTATGCCTGGTACCTGCATATTCATCACCAATGTTTCCTAGGCCTGCAATTAAAAAACTCACGATATATTCTTTAGTAATGCTGCAAAGAAATTTATTTCCTGCAAAAGCGATTTGAAGAAGTTACAATAATATGACACGAATCATTTGGTAGAAACAACGACTTCATTAAGTTTGCGCTTAATTAGATTTAATCTAAATAATAATGACCGACAGAATTTATACAATAGAGCAGTTAGATACAGAGCAAAACTTTGCTTTGGCAACCTTGTGTAAGCAAAAGGACTGTTTACAGCAATGGCTTAAGTATTTGAATGTGAAAAGCATTTATATGCCCGAAGAAGTGGCGAAGTACAAGAAGCGAATAGCGGATATAAATAATGCTATAAAAATTTTAGAAGGAGAATTGCAGCATTAGTTGTTCTTATCGGAAAGAAGTTTTTTTAGTAAGAGCAGTAAGAATAAAATACCCGCCAATAGGAAAGTACAGCCAATAAAATACTCTACGCTTTCGCTCATATAAGCAAACATAGAAGATAGCCGATACACCACTTGCTAATCCCCAAAAAACACATATTACTTGACAATAAAATGACAATTAAAACAAACAGATACCAAATGAAAAAAACAACCAGCCAAATTATTGCAATACTTGCCATTACGCTAAGTATAAGCGCTTGTAAGAAGGATAATACCGGAGAAAATAATGAACTTAAAAAGGCGGTAGTAGCCAACTATGCAACTATAGTGCATGCCAACTATAACGATGCTTTGGCAAAGGCCGAAGTATTAAAAACTAAAATAGATGATTTTGTGGCAGCACCAACACAGGCTAGCTTAGATGCTGCCAAACAAGCTTGGTTAGATGCACGTTTGCCTTATGGACAAACCGAAGCCTATAGATTTTACAGCGGGCCAATAGATGACGATAATGGTCCTGAAGGTTTATTAAATGCATGGCCATTAGACGAAGCATATATTGATTATGTACAAGGTAATGCCACCGCAGGAATTATTAACGATACTGCTGCGCATCCCGTAATTAGCAAGCAAGTAATTGAAAACCTGAACGAGCAAGGAGGTGAAACTAATGTAAGTTGCGGTTTTCATGCAATTGAGTTCTTATTGTGGGGGCAAGATTTTAGTGCAAGCAGCGCGGGCAACAGGCCTTTTACAGATTACACCACAGCACCTAATGCACAGCGCAGAGGCGCATACTTACAAGCTTGTGCAGCCTTGTTGGTGGAACATTTGGATGCATTGGTGGCTGCATGGGCACCATCTTCTACCGGAAACTACCGTGCAAGTTTCGAGAGTCAAAATTCCGATGTGGCTATTAAGAATATTATCCAAGGAATTGGATTTTTAACCAAGGGTGAATTGGCGGGCGAAAGATTAGAAGTAGCATACGATTCTCAACTGCAAGAAGATGAGCATTCTTGCTTTAGCGATAATACACACAACGATGTGCGCATGAATATCTTAGGTATTCAAAACGTATTTTTGGGAAGCTACCAAACTACAGCCGGCAGCACTATTTCCGGCAGTGGTATTTACGATGTTTTGAAGTTAAAAGATGCAGCCGCTGCCGATGAACTGAAAGCGAAATTAGAAGATAGCAAAACAAAATGCTATGCCATAAGCGCACCTTTCGACCAACAAATAGTTGCTAGCAACACAACAGGCAGAGCTGCTGTGAAAGCTGCAATTGATGCTTTAAAATTGCAAGGCGATAAATTGGCGGCAGCAGCTAAAAATGCAGGTTACGATATCGTAATAGAATAAAATTATGAAGCGGAAATTCCGTCCTTGTTTTCATCAGCACTTAATGCTTGCCATATTTTTTATGGCAAGCATTTTAGTTTTTTCCATGCATGGTTGTAAGCCGGAAAATTCCATATCGAGTTACGAAGCAGGCGAAGAAAATTCGGGAGGAGCTACTACCGTTTTCGATTTTTCGCAGAATGCATTTAACCATTCGGCAGCTAACCTTACCGGAGATGATGAAACTAAATTTTCCGTAGGTAATTCATTCTTTAGACAAAATTGGGTAATAGCACCTTCATCTACCGAAGGAAGAGATGGCTTGGGACCTTTGTATAATGCCACCAGCTGCTCCGGCTGCCATTTCTTAGATGGAAGAGGCAGACCGCCATTGGGAAATGAAGGCGTAACAGGTTTTTTACTTCGTTTAAGTATTGCAGGTGTTGGCGCACATGGAGAGCCAATGCCACATGCGGTGTATGGCGGCCAGTTTCAAACATTGGCAATTCCGGGAGTGCAGCCGGAGGGCGAAGTGTCTATTTTATATGAGAATATAAGTGGCGCATTTGCCGATGGCACAACATATAATTTGCAGAAGCCTTCGTATTTGCTTACCGGTAATTATGGCTTGCTGGCAGGTGTGCTTACTTCGCCACGCGTAGCACCGCAAATGTCTGGATTAGGTTTGCTCGAAGCAATTGCAGAGCAAGACATTTTAAAGTATGTAGATGAAGCAGATGCCAATGGCGATGGCATTTCGGGTAGGGCAAATTATGTGTGGGATTTTAAAAATAAACAGCAGCAATTGGGTCGTTTTGGATGGAAGGCAAACCAGCCAAGTTTGTACCAACAAACAGCAGCAGCATTTAATGGCGATATTGGTATTACATCATCGCTTTTTTCGAGCGATCATTGCACCTCTGCACAAGCAGATTGCTCCCAAGCTCCCAATGGAAACAATGCTTCCGATAGTTTTGAGTTGAGCGATTACCAATTGAGTAGAACTGCTTTTTATGCAGCTACATTGGCAGTTCCGGGGCGAAGAGCTGCAAAAGATGAAGTAGTTTTAAAGGGAAAAAAATTATTTACCGATATAGGTTGTGCTAAGTGTCATATTCCTTCGTTTACTACGGCTTCGCACCCGGAAATTTCTGCAGTAAGCAACCAAAAAATTTATCCTTACACCGATTTGCTTTTGCACGATATGGGTAGTGATTTAGCCGATAATCGACCCGATTTTTTGGCAAATGGGAATGAGTGGCGTACACCTCCGCTGTGGGGTATTGGGCTTTTTCAAACAGTAAACAAGCATACCAATTATTTACACGATGGAAGAGCCAGAAACCTTACAGAGGCTATACTTTGGCATGGTGGCGAAGGAGAAGTTTCCAAAAACAGTTTTAAAAAGTTAAGTGCCGAAGAACGTTTGAGTCTTCTAAAATTTTTAGAATCGCTATGATGAAATATTTCAATCTATTACTTGCGCTTTGTGTATTGTTTTCTTTTTCGGCTTGCAAGAAGAAAAGCACCGCACTCGAAAATTACGATAGAGGAACATTATTAAAAAGCCTTGCCGATAATACCATTGCTCCGGCTTACAATAATTTTTCGGTGCAGGCAGATAGTTTGTATGCGACCGCAGTATTATTTGCCCAAACAAATGCATTGAATGATTTAGCAAAAGTGGTAACTCAATGGCAGCATACGGTTGATGCTTGGCAACAATGTGAGCCATACAATATTGGCTATGTAAGAGATAATTCTGTGGGCGCTCAAATAGCTTCTTTCCCTTCAAACAATTTAGTAATTGAATCTGAAATTGCCGGAACTTCAACTATTGATGAAAATTATATTGCAGCAACCGGTACTACCCGAAAAGGTTTGTCGGCTGTGGAGTATTTAATTTTTGGAACAAGTGGCAATACGTCTGCGGTGCAAGACTCGTTTGCAAACTCGCTTAGGCGGAAAGCGTATTTGGTGGCTTTGTGTGCGCATATAAAAACGGTGGCGCATAGTGTAAAAGCAGAGTGGAATGGAGGTGCTTCATACAATTATTTTACTACGCAAACTCAAATGGATATTAGTGGTGCGTTGAATCAATTTGTAAATGCACTGGTAGAACATATAGAGTTTGTGCGTAAGAGCAAAGTTGGTAAGCCGTGCGGTGTGGAGCCGGGAGCTACTGCCGATTATAGTAAGTTAGAAAATCGCTATGCTCCGCGTTCATTAGAAAATATTAAACACAATATAGCAGCATGGCGCGCATGTTTTGCTATAAGCAATGCCACAGGAATAAACAACTATGCCGATGCTGTAGATGCAACTTACAATGGCGAAAAACTATCGGTTGTAATTTTAAACCAGTTAGATGCGTGCATGGCAAAAGCCAATGCCATCAATGGTTCACTGGAAAGTGCCGCACAAAACAATGTTAATACAGTAAAAGAATTGCACCTTGAATTGAAGAAATTAACGGTGCTTACGAAGGTGGATTTAAGTTCTAGTTTAGGAGTGGTAATAACTTTTAGCGACAACGATGGCGATTAAACAATTGCTCGGCAAATGGGCAACTGCATTTTTTTCTTTCTGTGAGCGGCACATAGATGCAGTAGTGCTTTTTCGCATTGCATTTGGTATAATGATGGCGCTTGCCATAGTGCGCTTTTGGCTTAATGGTTGGATAGGTCAACTATATGTTAATCCTTCGTTTTTTTTTACTTACTATGGTTTTGAGTGGATAAAGCCATTAGGGCAAGTGGGCATGTACACAGTATATGCGCTTCTCTTTGTTGGAGCTATTTTTATAGCAGCAGGTTTTTTGTATCGCTTGGCAAGCATATTGTTTTTTGTGTTGTTTACTTATGTAGAACTTATAGATAAAGCCACATACTTAAACCATTATTATTTTATTAGCCTCGTTGCACTTTTGCTGTGTTTTATTCCTGCACACAAAAAGTTTTCGTTGGATGTAAAGTTTGGAATTACTAAAGAAGTACAGCACTTCCCACGTTGGGCAGTGCTTAGTTTACAATTGCAAATGGCAATAGTGTACTTTTTTGCAGGAATAGCAAAAATAAATCACGATTGGTTGGTGGAAGCATTGCCACTAAAAATTTGGTTGCCTGCCAAAAATAATTTGCCGTTTATAGGTACATGGCTTAGCGAGGTGTGGGTGGCGTATGTATTTAGTTGGTGTGGCATGTTGTTCGATACGCTCATTCCGTTTTTGCTCTTTTGGAATAGAACGAAGTACTATGCCTATGTGGTGGTGATAATATTTCACACACTCACGGCTATTTTATTTCCTGCTATAGGCATGTTTCCTTTTATTATGATGGCGTGTGCCACTGTGTTTATAGTGCCGGATAAAGTAGTGCGCAATAAGCATGATGCGCCTTTTTCGCTTCGCAGTTGGTTGGGTTTTGCAGTTTCACCAATAGGAAAATTAGGTACAGCAATTTTTTCGTTTTTCTTTTTGTTGCAAGCGTTGTTGCCGTTTAGATACACTTTGTATCCAGAAAATTTATTTTGGCATGAGCAGGGTTTTCGTTTTTCGTGGCGGGTAATGCTCATGGAAAAGGCAGGAATGGCAACGTTTTATGTAAAGGGAAAAGCATCGCAAACAGGTGCGGTTTCTATGGTGGAAATAAAAAATACCAACTATTTAACCCCATTACAAGAAAAGCAAATGAGCACACAGCCCGATATGATATTGCAATTTGCTCATCACTTAGCACAGGTGTATAAATTGCAAGGTTGGGAGAGTACGGAAGTGTATGTAGAAAGTTATGTTTCGCTCAATGGAAAGGGAAGTTGCATGTTTATAGATCCCAATGTAAATCTTGCATCATTGCACGAGAGTTTTGCAAGAAAGCATTGGATTTTTCCATATAAGAAAGTGCCATATAAATTGGCGGAAGCATTGTGAAGAAAACATATTACATACAACATACTACAATGAAAATAAGGCAGAGAAACTATGCTCTGTATTGTGTTCTTATGTTGTTTTTTTGTGTTGCATTGGTTGCCAATACTGGGGCTCAAACTTTTACCGTTGCAGGAAGTGTAAGAGATGAAAACAATACTCCGATAAGCCATGCAAAGGTGCGTTTAGAGTACACAAAGAATGAAACATTCACCGATTCGTTGGGAAATTTTTTGTTTACCGGAATAACTCCCGGCAGGTATGAGTTGGAGGTAAAACATTTTGCAATAGAAAAGCGGGAGTTTTGGTTTAAGCTAAGCCGCGACACAGTGTTTTCGCATATTGTTGTAAAAGTATTTGAGCGAAAATTGGAGGAGGTGGTAGTGGAAAACCACAGCGAAACATTTGGAGTTGCTCGTATGAAATCTATTGAAGGTGTAGCTGTGTACGAAGGAAAGAAGAATGAAGTGGTGTTAATGAAAGATGTGGTGGCCAATAAAGCAGTAAATGTTTCGCGGCAAATTTTTGCCAAAGTACCGGGTGTGAATATTTGGGAGAGCGATGCTGCAGGTTTGCAACTGGGAATAGCTGCGCGTGGCTTAGATCCTAATCGCACTTCAAATTTTAATGCTCGCCAGAATGGATACGATATGAGTGCCGATGCATTGGGCTATCCCGATGCTTATTATGTGCCTCCGGCAGAAGCAGTAGAGCGAATAGAAGTAATTCGCGGTGCGGCTTCGCTGCAATACGGGCCGCAGTTTGGCGGAATGATAAATTATGTAATGCAGCGCCCTCCGGCAAATCATAAATTTGAGTGGACTTCATTTACCACTGCAGGCCGTTTTAAGTTGGTAAATACTTTTAATAGTGTGGCGGGTACGGTAAAGTGTTTTAATTATTATGGTTTTTACAATTACAAGCAGGGCGAAAGTTGGCGTGCTAATGGAAATTTTAATGTGCATAATGCGTATGTGGCATTGGGTTACCAATGTAGCGAGCGCTTGAGTGTAAAGGCAGAATATACTTTTTCAAAGTACGATAGTAAGCAGTCCGGAGGTTTAACCGATGCTCAGTTTAAAAGCAACCCTCGCCAAAGTTTGCGCACTCGAAATTGGTTTTCTACCAATTGGAATATTTTGGCACTATCGCTCAACTATAAGCACAATATCCATCACCAGTTTAATTTTCGTGCGTGGGGCTTTTTGGGAGGGCGCAATGCCTTAGGTTTTTTAGGTACAGCTAATCGTATAGACGATGTTACTCTCCCGCGCGATTTCATAAAAGATCAATACAAAAATTTAGGAGCAGAGGCACGGTATTTGTGGAAGTATTATGTAGGAAAACATTTGTGGAGTTGGTTGCTTGGTGTGCGCTTTTATATGGGTGAAACACATAAGCAACAAGGCTTGGGCAGTAATGGCAGCTTGGCAGATTACACTTTTAACCATCCCGATAGTTTAGAAGGTTCCGATTACAAGTTTCCGGGTATGAATGTGGCTTTCTTCACCGAGCATGTGTTTAATATAAACGATAAAATAAAGCTAACCCCGGGTATTAGATTTGAACATATAAGTACCAAGGCAAGCGGTTATTACAACCAAACTTTTTTCAGCCAAACCGATACGCTTATTACTCCGGAAACCCGAAGCCTACAACGCAATTTTGTATTGCTTGGATTGGGGGTTTCGTACAATGTTTGGGGCAATACCGAGTTGTATGCAAATGTGTCGCAAAACTATCGCGGTATCACATTTACCGATATGCGTGTGGTGCGCACCAGCCAATTGGTAGATCCCAACTTAAAAGACGAAAAAGGATTTAATGTAGATATTGGTTACAGAGGCGATGTAAACGAATGGTTGCAGTGGGATGCAGGCATGTTTTGGTTGCAGTACAATAACCGCATAGGGCAAATACAGCAAGTAGATTCAGCATATAATATTTATCGCTTTACTACTAATGTTGGCAGTTCGCGCAGTTTAGGAGCCGAGGTTTTTGCCGAAGCCGATATTTTTAGGGCTACTGCCATTCATAACAAGGCGGGAAATTTGGGCGTGTATGTATCGTATGGTTTTACCCATTCGGTTTATACAAAATCGGTATTTAAAACCGTGGTGGGCAATACACTTGAATTTGCTCCGCAGCACACGGTGCGTTTTGGTGTGCATTATAGGTACAAGCAATTTTTTACAAGCATACAAGGACAATACATAACAGAGCAATTTACCGATGCTACCAATGCGCGTTTTTCTGCCACCGGAGTAAACGGTGTTATTCCTGCTTACTACACTTTCGATTGGAGTGCGCGCTATACCTATCGTTGCTTACAAATTATTGCGGGCATCAATAACTTTACAAATAATATTTACTTCACCCGGAGGGCCACTAGTTATCCGGGACCGGGTATTATTCCTGCTGAGCCGCTTACGTTTTTTGTTACATTGGGTATTAAGCTAAACAATGATGTAAAAAAGGATAAATGGAAAACATTTTAATGCAACCTATTCGCTTTACTCCCAATCATTTTTAAATCCTGCCGATGGTCTTTTGCAAAGCGGCTTTTTAAATTATTTTCGGTGGAAGTTAATCATGTCTCTTGTTTTCATCCTGTAAACCTTTTATACCTTTCGGTTGTAATTTGAATATGAAGCGTTGGTGCTTTGCTTGGTGGTGTATGTTGTTTTGTATAGTGCAAGCAGAAGCGCAATCTACCAATGTTGCATTCGGGCAAAATAGAATTCAGTATAAAGATTTTGTGTTTTCTTATTACGAAACCGATCACTACACTGTTTACTTTTATCAAGGTGGGCAAGATGTTGCCAAGTATGTAATTAAGCAATCCGAAAGTGTTGCCGAAGAGTTGGAACGCCTTATGGATATGAAGTTTCGCAGTAAAATAGATATTGTAGTTTACAATTCTATAAATGAACTGAACCAAACCAATATTGGCATTTACGAGCCAAGCCAAAACCCCGGAGGCACTACACAAATTCCTGCCAACAAGGTGTATATTTATTTCGATGGCACACATGATTTTATAGATTACCAACTGCGCCAGCGACTTGCCGAAATATTCATGAGTAAGTTACTTACAGGCTCCTCTGTGTTGGAGTTTATACAGAATGCAGTTGCCATGAATATGCCCGATTGGTTTAAGCGCGGCTTTATTCAATACTATGCACAACCGTGGAATAGTAGTTTAGAAAACCGTTTGCGCGATGGCATCTTGAGTGGGCGATTTTCTAAACTCAATAAACTGGAGCCAGACGAAGCCATGTTTGTGGGCCATTCGGTATGGCATTATGTTGAAGAAAAATACGGCAAACAGGCTGTTGGCAACTTGCTGTATTTAACGCGGGTAAATAGAAGTGTAGAGAATGGTTTTCAATTTGTGTTGGGGCAGGGAGTGGACGAAACGCTTACCGATTGGTTCAATTTTTATTTAGAGCGTTTTAAAAATGAGAGTGGCCAAACCATTAAGCGCGATAGAAATTTTATTGTAAACCATCGCTATAAAAAAGACATAGAATACTTTCAACCTCGTTTAAGTAAAGATGGAAAAACAATGCTGTATGCCCAAAATGATATGGGTAGGTATAAAGTAAAACTTCTCGATACCGAAAGCGGAAAGCACAAAACAGTAGTGCGCGGAGGTTTTAGAACCAACACAATATTTAATGATAATAAACAGCCGCTTATTGCATGGGCTCCAAGTGGAAAGTTGGCTGCAATTGTGTTTGAAAAGAAAAAGAAAATATACCTCGGCATTTGGAATGTTGAGCACAAAAAACTGGAAGTAAATTCAATAGAGAAGTTTCAGAAAGTGGTGCATATTGCTTTTGCAGGAGATGATAAAAATTTGGTGATGAGCGCAGTACAAAGCGGGCAGAGCGATATTTTTCTTTACAAGATTGCTTCGACCACCACTACTAAACTTACCAATGATTATTTTGACGATTTGTATCCTGCATATATCGAAACAGATAGTGTGCGCGGAATTCTTTTTAGCAGCAATCGCAATACAGAAACGCTGAAAGAAGAGCGCTTCCAGAACCAAAGTTTTACCGACCGCCAATTCGATTTGTATTTTATTGCATTAGATAACATGGCGGCTATTCACCGCATTACCAATACACCTGCTGCTAACGAAACTTTTGCCCAACAATTTTCGAGCGAAGAGTTTTCTTTTTTAAGCGATGCCAATGGTATAAATAACCGCTATACAGGTATTTTTGAAAACGGTTTCAGCCATTGGGATGTAAACTATACTTTATGGAATAAAGAAACCGAAGAAGAAGATTCTATTACTATTAAAGAAACCGAAAATGTATTAGAAGTTATAGATACTGCGGTATATGAAGTAAAGAGTAGCACCCGCATTCCGGTGTATAGGCTTAAAGGCGTTACGCTGCAGCAAAGCAATTATTTGTATAACATCAGCGAGCAGCAAATTCTTCCCGATAAAAATTTGGCAGTAGAATTGGTAAGGCAAAACAATAAAATTCTGTTTTACAAGATGCCTATAGATTCAACCTTGCCTATCACTTCGTTTGTTTCTAACTGGGGAAAAACATTTAAAGAAAATGAGGTGCAAAGCAGGCATCGCACAGACTCTGTGAATGCCATAAAGCAGCAATTGCAAAGCACCGTTAAGAATGCGCAATATGTACCGAAGCCAAACGATTTTCAGAGTGAGTTTAATTACAAAGTGTTGTTGTTTGATTGGGATTCGGTAAGTAAAATTCAGAATGCGGCAGCGGCAAATGCAGTAGCAGAAAGTGGATTTCAATTTAAGCAAACCAAAGTGCGTCCGTACTTTGTAAAGTTTTCGGTAGATGATGTGGTAACACAGTTAGATAACAATTTGATTTTTACACGCTACCAACCTTTTAATCCGAGCAATCCCAATTTTTACACGCCACCCGTTAGCTTTGCGCTTAAATTTGGTATTACCGATGTGTTGGAAAACCATAAGTTGTATGGTGGCTTGCGCCTGCCCTTTTCGGGGATCTCCGGCAATAGTGAATATTTTGTTACTTATGAGTATCTGCAAAAACGGTTAGATCACAAATACACTTACTATCGCCAATCTATTACGCAGGGCGATATAACTATTAAAACAAATTATGTAGAAGCCGATTATCGCTATGCGTTGGATGTGTTGCAACGCCTTGGTTTTGGCTTTGCTTTCCGCAGCGATAAAACTGTTTTTAAAGCTGTGGACAGCGCCTCTCTATATCGCCCCAATCAGGTAAATAACTGGCTCTTCTTTAAAGGCGAATATGTGTTTGATAACACCATTCAGGTGATGGATAACATACGCTATGGTTTTAGGGCAAAAGCATTTTTTGAGATTCATAAAGAGTTTCCGTTTAAGAGTAAAACCGTAAGCGATGGTTATACTTTTAATTTACCTACTATGAACAATGCGTGGTTTGCCGTAATTGGTGCCGATGCGCGTTACTATCAAAAAATTTATAGAAAAATGATTTGGGCCACACGCCTGAGTGCAGCTACCAGTTTAGGAAATAGAAAGCTCATTTACTATTTGGGTGCAGTAGATAATTGGTTTATCAGCGAGCGTGCCGAAAAGTTCGATAAATCAACACCAATCAATACCAATAATAACTATGCCTTTCAAACTTTGGCAACACCATTGCGCGGCTTTTTGCAAAATGCCAGAAATGGAAACAGCTATGTAGTATTGAATACAGAAATACGTTTTCCGCTTTTTGCCACCTTCCGCAGAACGCCTATTCGCAGTGAGTTTATTCGCAACTTTATGTTGGTGGGTTTCTTCGATGCCGGCACTGCATGGGAAGGTATATCGCCATTTAGCGACAATAATCCGCTCTTTTCCGAAACCTATACCAACAGTGTTTCTACCATTAAGATTAAACGCTACAAAACTCCTGTAATCATGGGTTTTGGCGCTGGTTTGCGCACCTCGCTCTTGGGTTATTTTATGAAGTTCGATTTAGCTTGGGGCTACGATACAGGTGTGCTTTCTAAGCGCCCAATATTTTACTTTACCTTTGGCTACGATTTTTAGAAAGTGTTTTTTGGGATGAATAAAAATCAAACCGCATTACGCTCGCTTTAATTCAATAACGGTTATTTCGGGTAAAATGCCAATTCTGCCCGGGTAGCCAAGGAAACCAAAACCGCGGTTTACATATAAATACTGTGCACCTTCTTTATATAATCCTGCCCACTGCTTGTAAGCCCACTGTGCGGGGCTCCATTTCAAAAACTTGCTTTCAATACCAAATTGAAAACCGTGTGTGTGCCCGCTCAGGGTTAAATCTATGTCTGGATACTTCGGGCGCACTTGGGCATCCCAATGCGATGGGTCGTGGCTCAGTAATACTTTAAACGGAACTGCTGCCATATTGCTATATGCTACATCCAGTTTTCCATACTTTGGAAAGTGCATTTTAGCACCCCAATTTTCTATGCCAAGTACTGCAATTTTTTCTCCATTTTTTTCGATAACTCTGTGTTCGTTCATTAAAATATCCCAACCCATTTCACGGTGTGTTCTTATCAATTTGGCAAAGTTTGCCTTCTTTTCTTCTTCGCTGTTCCAAGGAATGTAATCGCCATAATCGTGGTTGCCAGTTACACTCATTACGCCATACCGGGCATTCAGGCGGGCAAATATTTTTTTGTAGTCGTCCATTTCATCGGCAATGTTGTTTACCAAATCTCCGGTAAAAACCACAAGGTCTGCCTGCAGCGCATTTATTTGGTGAATAGCGTTTTCGATAGGATGTGTTCTGGCAAAAGAACCGGCATGAATATCACTTAGTTGCACAATGGTAAACCCATCAAAGGATTTGGGTAAATTGGGTGAAAGCACAGCCACTTTTCTAAACCTATAGTTGTAAGCATTGTTTACTGCACCATAAATAAGCGAGCCAAATGGCACTGCGGCAGCCATGAGCGCCAGCTTATTTAAAAACATACTGCGCGAAGCAGATGGAGTGCTGCTATTGGTTAAAAAAGCCCGTTGCAGTAACCATCGCGCACTGCGCACTATATCTGCAGGAAACAGAAATAGTGTTACCACTAGCTTGGCAACCGTAAAGCTAAAAAAGAGCGTAGAAATAATAGTCCTTGCATCTTTTGAAAACACATCGTGTCCCCAAGTTCTATTGGTAACTAAAGCTGCCCAAAGCAAGAGTGTGGCTGCTATGTAAATACCGGTAACTATTTTGTTTGTCTTACTGTTGGAATACGAAAATCCTCTAATGGCAATAAAACCGTAAAATTCTATAAGTATTACAATAGCAACACCGGCAAAAAATCTCATTGATTATATTTAATTTGAAATCTGAAACAGTTGTTGCAAAAATGAATTTAGCAACTGTGATTTAAACGAATTGCTATTAAAAAAATGCTAATTGAATGAAATTGTTCTTCAAAATATTCCTGTGGCTGGTGTTTTTTATGTCCACTTGTGTTGCTGTTTATGCACAGAATAATTCTAGAAAGGCAAAGGGCTTTACGCGTTGCGATACTCTGCGCGGCAGTTTGCGCGATGAGCGAACCTGCTACGATGTTACTTACTACGATTTAAGCGTAACGGTAGATACAGGCAAGCAGTCCATTTCAGGTGTAAGCAAGATTCACTATAAAGTATTGCAAAGTTTTGATGTAATGCAGATAGATCTGTTCAGCAATATGATAATTGATAAGATTGAATACAACGGAGTAACCCTGCCTTACAAACGCGATTGCGATGCCGTATATGTGTATACCAAAGAAGACTTGATTCAAGTAAAAGGGAATTCCGGTAGAATAGATGTGTATTTTCATGGCTATCCGATGGTTGCACGGCATGCTCCTTGGGATGGAGGCGTTGTTTGGAGCCACGACAAAGAAGGTGTGCCGTTTATTGCCACGGCAGTACAAGGAATTGGCGCCAGCCTTTGGTATCCGTGCAAAGATTATTTGGGCGATGAGCCCGATAGTATGCGCATAGCAATTACTTGCCCGCAAAATTTAACTGCCGTAAGCAACGGAAAGTTAGAAGGAGTAGAAAAAGAAGATAACGGAGTGCATCGTTGGAAGTGGTATGTAAGTTATCCTATCAATACGTACAATGTAACCATGAACTTAGGCAATTACACACACTTTAGCGATGAATATACATACAGCGATGGCGATAAATTGGCATTGGATTATTACGTTTTGAAGTACAACCTCGAAAAGGCAAAGTCGCAGTTTAAGCAAGTAAAGCCCATGCTTAAATGCTACGATAAATACTTGGGAAAATATCCATTTATGAAGGATGGCTACAAGTTGGTAGAAACACCATTCTTAGGCATGGAGCACCAAAGTGCCATTGCTTATGGCAATGGATACAAAGGCGGTTACAACGGTATAGATTTTTCTAAAATTGGCTTAATGTTCGATTACATAATTATTCATGAAAGCGGACACGAATGGTGGGGCAACAGTGTAAGTTGTAAAGACATTGCCGATATGTGGATACACGAAAGTTTCTGCACTTATACCGAAGCCATTTATGTGGAGTGTATGCACGACTATAAAACTGCATTGCGCTATATCAATGCCAAGCAAAACAGCATTGGCAATCGCGCTTCAATGATTGGGCCGTATGGCGTAAACCAAGAAGGCGATCACGATATGTACAGCAAAGGCAGTTTAGTCCTCAATACTTTTAGGCATGTTTTGGGCAACGATGAACTGTGGTGGAAACTCATAAAAAATATAAGCGATACCACTTTTAAAATTAAAAATACCGATGCCAATGAGTTGCTGGCACATATAAATAAATATACAGGCTACGATTTCACTGCCATGTTTAACCAGTATTTTCGCTATGCCGCCATTCCTACTTTTGTATATACTTTAAAGAAAGTAAAAGGAAAAAATTATGAACTGAAGTACCGTTGGGTAACTGATGTAGAGAATTTTAAAATGCCTGTTTTTGTTCATGTCGGAGGCAGTAAAGCGGAAAAAATAATGTGTACCAATGCAGAGCAGACTATGCTGCTTAAATTGGCTTCGCCCGATAAGTTTTTGGTAGATGGAAACCTTACCTACATAAATGTGCAGAAGAATTAAAGGTGCGCTTTGCCGTTGGTTTTACGGCTGTTTTTGAATAGGAAGCACCGCTTCCTCATCTTTCTTTTCTACGGGATATTTTAGAAACTCATAGCCCCACCCATTCACAATGGCAACATGAGTTGCGCGAGCATACAAGTCGGGGTTTTTAAGGCGCTCATCGTAACCAATACATAAACGCGGATATACAAAATATGCCACCCATTCACTTGAATTTAAAAATTCATGGCGGGTGCCTTTAGTAACATGCTGAGGCGGCAAAAGAATAACGGCATCTTGGGGTGTGGCAGAGTTTAGCAATTGTAGGTAGTAATAACCTTCCATCTTAAATGCACGTTTTTCATGCACATTCAATGGTGGTAGATTTTCGCGTTGGCGTTTTTCTTCAATTTTATTTACCAAATGCAAATTTCTAAAACCTATTTCTTCTACCGCCCATCTATAACCGGGAATAAGCAAATATAGTAAGAACACAAATGCCAATGTGCCAATAGCTACTACCAATTGGCGTTTCCAAATAAAATGTTTTTCGCCTTGCATTTACCGCAATGATAATATTTTGAAAGCAGAATAAACTGCCTATTTAATGGTGAGCCTAAAGCCGGCAAAAGCCATAGCTCCGCGAATTGGCCCCCATACCAAACTTGCATCAAATTGCGATGTGGCATGATACCTGTCTAACCCGATTACAGGATTTTTTTGGGTTTGGTTAAGCATGTTCTCTGCGCCCACATAAACTTCGAATAACTTTTTGTGTATGTAAGTAATTTGGGCATTCCATAAAAAGTAGTGCTTGCTGCTTTCCGGAATTTGAAATTGCGGCTCGTTGCCTGTGGTGCTTGGCACGCGCGATAATCCATACCAAGTTAGGTGGGTATTAAATCTCCAGCGTTTGTTTTTTAAAGTGTATTCTAAAGACACAATAGCTTTGTGTTTTGGGCGCAGCGGCACCCATTTAAAGCCACTGGTGTAGGTGGCACGTACATCTTCAAAACGGTAAGCAACTTTTGCATCGAATCGCGGAAGTATTTCGTAGTTGGCTTCTACCTGAAAGCTATTGCTATAGCTCTTTCCGTTTAAGTTGTAGAAGTTGAGCTCGCGTACATTTTCCAAATCGGTAATAAGTTGGTTGGTAAATCTTGTGTGGAAAAAATCTGCCGATATATTGCCTTCTCTAAAATCTAAATAGTAGCGGTAGCTTAGTGAGCCACCAAAACTCCATGCTTCTTCAGGTTTAATTTTAGTTGGTAAGGAAATAACTCTGTTATTGGCAAGGTAGCCAAAGTTTTCGGCAAAAATGGTAGGCACATGGTATGCTTTTCCGGCACTTACTCTTAAGCTTAGGTCGTACAAAATATTCCACTTTAAGTTAAAGCGGGGCGAAAAAAACGGGCCGTATAGTACATGATAATCTGCCCGCACTCCGGCTACAATGTTTAGTTTATTTTCGTAGTCGTAAGTGGCCTCGGCAAATGCTCCGGGCACAATTTCTAATCTTTTCAAAGAAAAGGAATCGAGGGTTTCGTTTACATTATCTACTAAAAGCGAGCCGCCTATTTTAATGTAACTGCGTTTTAAAAATTCGTATTGGTAAATCAAATTCAGGTAGCCAAAATGCTCTAATGCATTGTATTGTTTAGCACCAATATTGCCATACTGCCTATGGAAGAAGTATTTGTATTGAATGCCTAAACTGCTGAGGTCGTTTAGTATAAATCCTGTTTTGGCAAATGCTTCTACTCGCTGAGTTTGTAAGCGTAATTTCCATTGGTCGTGTAGCAAGTGGTTATTTTCATCTTTGCTGCTGTGGGTTAATTGGCCGCTTTGGCGGTCTTCGAAAGTTGCTGAAACCGCGCCTATAAAATTGAATTTTTTGCCGCTGTGGTAAGTAAACCGCTGCATGATATTTCCTTGTTTAATGAGTGGATTATCTACAAACTCATCGCGGTTAAAATCCATAGGCACTAAGTTTACTAAGCCGTGCGCAAAACTCATGAAACTCCATTTTTCATTTTTAGAAACCTGTGCGCCCAGTAGGTTTACTTCGGTACGTGCATCTTGGTTTATGTATAAGTTGGCATATAGCCGCTCCGAATTTTGAGGCTTTTTAAACTCTAAGTTTATTTGCCCCGCAATACTTCCATAACCGTTTACTACACTGCCGGCTCCTTTGTTTATTTGAATAGAACTCATCCACGGGCCAGGTACAAAACTTAAGCCTAAAGTCTGTTGCAGGCCTCTTATGCCGGGAATGTTTTCGTTGGTAAACTGAACATATTTTCCATCTAATCCTAAAAGCCGGATGTGCCGTGCTCCACTTACTGCATCGGAATAGTTTGCATCTACGGTTGCCGTATTTTCAAAACTTTCACTTAAGTTGCAGCAAGCATCTTTCTGCAAATCTCTTTCGGTAATAATTTCAACCTTACGTGTGGTGGTGCTAAACGAACTTTGGTTGGTGCGTATTTCTACTTCTTTAAGTTCATACTGTTTTACAGTGTCTTCTTGTGCATTTGCCACAATTGCAAGTAGCAATAGAAATGGTAGAATTAGGTTCCGCATCGCAACAGGTGTTTTATATTTTAAAAGTGGCTGCCACATTTTTTCTAAATTGAAGTTGGTATGAATTACGATGGCAAAAGTGTCCCATAATGTTTAAAATCGGGTTACAGTTTTTTGGAAAAGTGTTGTAAGATTTACCAAGCAAAATTAACTGCTTGCATTGGCTTCTTTTACTGTTTTGGAGTAAGCGGTAGTAAAGTTTTAGCTATTTAATTGCAACAAATTGTTCCATTCGGCTAAATTGCAAGCCCAATGGAAAAGTATCTTCAGCGAGGCGTAAGTGCAGGAAAAGAAGAAGTGCACAGTGCAGTTTCAAACTTGTATCACGGATTGTACCCTAAAGCATTTTGCAAGGTTTTTCCCGATATACTTGGAGGCAACGATAGCTATGTAAATGCTATGAGCAGCGATGGCAGCGGCACTAAATCGGTATTGGCGTATTTATACCGGAAAGAAACAGGCGATGCCTCTGTTTGGCAAGGAATAGCACAAGATGCATTGGTAATGAATTTAGACGATTTGGTTTGCATTGGCGCTACCGATAGCTTTTTGTTTACCTCTATCGTAAATAGAAATAAGCACTTAATTACAGGAGAAGATATTGCGCAAATTATTCAAGGTTCAAACGAATTTTGTAAGCGCATGGCAGCTTTGGGTATCCACATTCATTTTATGGGTGGCGAAACTGCCGATTTAGGCGATGTGGTACGCACCGTTACCGTAGATGCTTCTATGACTACGCGCTTACCTAAAAGTGAATTGATTTTAACCGATAATATCCGACCGGGTTTAGTGGTGGTGGGTTTGGCTTCTTACGGGCAAGCCAGCTACGAAACTAAGTATAACAGCGGGATTAGCAGTAATGGTTTAACCAGCGCTCGCCACGATGTGTTGAGTAAGTTCTATGCCGAAAATTTTCCCGAAACCTTTGAGCCGAGTTTGCAAAAAGATATTGTGTATTGCGGTACTAAAAGGCTCACAGATGCGCTACCGGGAACACCACTTTCTATTGGTGAAGCATTGCTCTCGCCCACTCGAACATTTGCTCCGGTGGTGAAGGAATTAAAAGCATTGCTGCCCGGAAAAATTGCCGCGCTTATTAATTGTACCGGAGGTGCACAAACCAAAGTGTTGCATTATTTGCCGCAAGGTTTAACTGTTGTAAAAGATAATTTACTGCCCGTGCCGCCTCTTTTTAACCTTATTCAGGAAGAAAGCAAAACCGAGTGGAAGGAAATGTACAAAGTACTCAACTGCGGAACCAGAATGGAAGTGTATGTAGAAGAAGGCGATGCGCAAACGGTAATAGATGCCGCAGCAAAATTCAATATTGCCGCACAAAAAATAGGCTATGTAGCAGCCGGCTCACAACCTAAAGTGGTAGTGCAAAGCGAGCATGGCACTTTTGAGTATATATAAACTGAGTTTACCGTAGTTTTGTAGATGCCAGTTCTTTAGAATGGCGCGTTGTCATCATTATTGTTGAAATCGCCTGGTTTGTGCTGGCGTTTAAACTCAAAATCATCTTCTTCGCCCTTGTTTATTTTTGATTGAGCAATTACAAAATTCTGCTTTTGTTTCTCTTTACTAATAGCTCCATATTCATCTATGGCACTAAAAGTGTTCAGGTTTTCAAATTTTGCAAAGGTGCTTATAAAGCGTGTGCGCACATCTACCACAGGCCCATTTCTGTGTTTAGATATTAGCACTTCGGCAATGCCATCGGTAGGAGTACCATCGTCAAAATTTGGAATTTTGTAGTACTCGGGGCGGTATAAGAAAATTACAATATCGGCATCTTGCTCTATGGCTCCCGACTCGCGCAAGTCGCTCAATACCGGCTTGGGAGGGCCGCCACGTTTTTCCGGTGCGCGCGATAGCTGCGATAGTGCAATTACGGGTACGTCTAATTCTTTTGCCATGCCTTTTAGCGAGCGCGATATCTGGCTTATTTCCTGCTCGCGGTTGCCGCCTCCTTTTCCTTCGTTGGTGCCGCTCATAAGTTGCAGGTAATCTATAATTATCATTTCCACACCATGTTGTTGTTTTAACCTACGGCATTTGCTGCGCAGTTCAAACACGTTAATGGCAGGTGTGTCGTCAATAAAAATAGGTGCATTGCGCAACGAATCTATTTTAGAAGTAAGAATTTGGTATTCGTATTCTTCTAAACTCCCTCTGCGTATTTTATCTGCAGCAATATGTGTTTCCATAGAAATTAAACGCTGTACTAATTGCACATTGCTCATCTCTAAAGAAAAAATGGCTACGGGTTTTTTGTGATCTACTGCTGCATTGCGGGCAAGTGCCAGTGTAAAGGCAGTTTTTCCCATGGCAGGACGTGCTGCCACAATAATAAAATCGCTCTTTTGCCAACCTCCGGTAGCTTTATCTAAATCTATAAAGCCCGATGGTACGCCATTCAAATGGTCTTGGCTGTTATTCATGCGTATATCTAGCTCCTTCAGTTCGTGCAGTAAAATATCTGCAATGTTTTCGGAGCTGCGTTTTAAATTGCTTTCTGCAATAGAAAATAGGTTTTTCTCTGCTTTATCCAGCAATTCAAAAACATCGGAGGTGTCGGAGTAGGCATCTTTTATTACCTCGGTAGAGGTAGAAATAAGTTGCCTTTGAATAAGTTTTTCGGCAATAATGTGTGCATGGTGTTTTACGTTGGCAGCAGAGGCTACTTTATTGGTAAGTTGTGCTACATAAAATGCTCCGCCAACCATATCTATATCGCCTTGTTTTTTTAATTGCTCTGTAACAGTAAGCAAATCTATGGGCGATTGCTTTTGGTCTAAAGTTCTTATGGCGCGCCAAATACGTTGGTGTTTATCTACATAAAAGCTTTCTTCTTTTAGTAGGTCGCTTACTTCGTTTATGGCATCTTTTTCAATCATTACAGCACCTAAAACGGCTTCTTCCAAATCCACTGCTTGTGGCGGAAGTTTGCCGAAGTCCATTACGTTTTGAGCATCGCCCGATAGCGATTTTGTTCTGCGTAATGAATCGCGGGTGGCTTTTAATATATCTTGTGGTTCGCTCATGTAATATAGTTCAGTTTTTAGAAAGGGCTGCGAATGTGCATTACCGTAATGAAGTTAAGAAATAAATGTGTTAAGAAATTTGCGCACGGAGTTTTAACACCTAATCCACAACGCAATGGAGCAGTTTGTTGTGGAACGTTGATGTATAAAGGCTTTGGGGTGTGGAAACTTGTTAAAGAATGGTTGTTTGTATAAAATTGATGCGTATTTGCGCAAATAATGAAGGATTGCCGTGAGTAATTTTTTTAAAAAGTTGTAACCTTGCACGCTATCAAACATTTTTTGTAAAATAGAATTTCATTAGAACGTAAAACAATATTGCAAGAATGGAAGTTAAAACAATGGCAGAGTATGCTGCAGCTGGCGAAATGCCCGAGGTGCTTTTTTGGGTGGGATGTGCAGGCGCTTTCGACCAAAGAGCACAAAAAGTAACCCGCGCTTTTGTGAAAATTTTAGATCACCTTAAAGTGAAATTTGCAGTTTTAGGTTCCGAGGAAAGTTGCACCGGAGATCCTGCAAAGCGTGCCGGTAATGAATTTGTTTTTCAAATGTTGGCACTGCAAAATATTGAAGTGCTAAACGGTTATGGAGTTAAAAATATTGTAACTACTTGTCCTCACTGTTTCAATATCTTAAAGAATGAATATCCTTCGTTGGGAGGAACTTTTAATGTAATACACCACAGCACTTATTTGCAGCAACTCATCAACGATGGTAAGATAAAACTTACCGATGCCAATGAGTTTCGAGGCAAAAAAATTACGTATCACGATAGCTGCTACTTAGGTCGCGCCAACGATATTTACGAAGCCCCGCGGGCAGTTTTAGAAGCATTGGATGCCGATTTGGTAGAAATGAAATCGTGTAAAAGTAAAGGTCTTTGCTGTGGAGCGGGCGGTGCTCAAATGTTTAAAGAAGAAGAACATGGCACCAAGCGTATAAACATGGAGCGCACCGAGCAGGCACTAGATACTAATGCCGAAATTGTGGCTGCCGCATGTCCGTTTTGTAATACCATGATGACCGATGGCGTAAAAGCTAAAGACAAACAGGCTCAGGTGAAAGTACTTGATATTGCCGAACTGTTGGCCGCAGGGCAAGGCTTGTTGTAATGGCAAATACCTATGGCAAATGGAAGGGTTGCAATGCGTACACAGCCAATAGAAACAGTTGCTGTTTTGTTTTGATTACACTATTGTTCGGCATTGCCACTACAGTTGAATAACTATGCAGAAAATACTTGCTTTTTTTCGTTTAATACGTTGGTTTAACTTGCTAATTGCAGGAGCTTCGCTTTTACTTTTTCATTTTTTTATTGTAGTTCCATCGTTGGGTGCGCTCACGCCAACCTTGCATTGGTGGCAGGCTGTTTTGTTGGCAGTAAGCGTTATGTGCATTATGGCAGCAGGCAATGCCATCAACGATTTTTTTGATTATGCACAAGACAAAAAATTCAAGCCTCAAAAGCAGGTGCTTGGAAGAGAAATTTCATTAGATGAAGTGCCGTACATTATAGGAACACTTAATGTTGTAGGTATTGGTTTGGCTGCTTGGCTGGCGTATTCAGTTGGCAACTTAAAATTGGTGAATGTATTTCTGCTGAGTGCATTATTGCTTTGGCAGTATTCTTCTACCTTAAAGAAGTATGCTCTTATTGGCAACGCCATTGTTGCCGGACTTTGCGCCATAGTATTTGTATTGCCCGTTTTGTTTGAAACACAGCTTACGGGAAGTTTTATGTTGCCTGCTTCTAAGTATTATATTCTAACGCAAATGCAGGGTTATGCGGTATTTGCATTTGTGGTTACGCTGGCTCGGGAAATTGTAAAAGATATAGAAGATGTCGAAGCAGATAAGGCCTATAACTTTACCACATTGCCGGTTTGGTTGGGCGTGCGCGTAAGTGCAGTAGTGGCAGGCTTGCTCGAAGTGCTGCTAATGGCTGCAGTAGCTTTTGTAATGTATGTGTATTGGAACAATGGCTTAAAAAACCATTTTTGGTATGCTGTATTGTTTATACAATTTCCAATTTTGGTAAACGTGATTCCTTTATTTGTGGCATATAACAAAACCGATTTCAGGGTGCAGAGTGTTATGCTGAAACTCACAATGGTATTTGGTTTGGTGAGTATCCCTCTTTTCTATTGGTTCAACAAATAAACCATGCGCAGTATCATTTTAGCTTCTAATTCGCCCCGCAGAAAAGAGTTGCTTTCTATGGCCAATATTTTGTTTGAAGTACGCTCTAAAAACATACCAGAAACCCACCCGGAAGGCGTGCCACTACAAGAAATTCCACTCCATTTAGCAAAGCAAAAGGCCATGGCATTGCAGCCGGATATTACAAACGAAATAGTAATTGGTGCCGATACGGTGGTTCTTTTAGGTAATCGAATTTTCGAAAAACCCAATACTCCGCAAGAAGCAGTAGAAATGCTGCAAATGCTGAGCGGACACACACACGAGGTGGTTACAGGCGTTTTTATTTTTTCAAACGAAAAGCAAGTTGGTTTTTCTGAAACTACAAGAGTTACTTTCAATCAACTATCTAAAGAGGAAATAGAATTTTACGTGGCAAAATACAGCCCATTCGATAAAGCCGGCAGCTATGCCTGCCAAGAATGGATTGGTGCAGTTGGCATACGCAGTTTTGAAGGCGATTATTTTAATGTGGTGGGCTTGCCAATAAACAAAGTATATAAAGTATTGAAAGAAGATTTTGGATATAAAATAATTTCCTGATGGCAACTATTATTCGCAACGCAACTTTAGTAAACGAGGGTAAGATTTTTAATGCCGATGTATTGATAAAAGGCGAAAGACTTGAACGAATAGACAGTGGTTTTGATGTAAAATTTCAAGCAGCAGAGGTAAATGCCGAGGGTAAATATTTAATGCCGGGTTTAATAGACGACCAAGTACATTTTCGAGAGCCGGGTTTAACGCATAAAGCTACTATTGGCTCCGAAGCACGGGCTGCCGTAGCAGGTGGGGTAACCTCGTTTATGGAAATGCCCAATGTGCAGCCGCCAACACTCACGCAGGCGTTGCTGGAGGAAAAGTATCACATAGCATCGCAAACAGCGCTTGCCAATTACTCTTTTTACATGGGTGTGAGCAATAACAACTTCGAAGAGGTAATGAAAACACCTTTAGAAAATGTGTGCGGAGTGAAAATTTTCATGGGCAGCAGCACCGGAAATATGCTGGTAGATGATGCGCAAATTCTAGAAAAAATATATGCATCTACACCACATTTAATTGCTGTTCATTGCGAGTTAGAACCATTGGTAAAAGAGCGCAAAGCCGCTTTTGAGGCTGAGTATGGCGATAAGTTGAATGCTTCTTTTCATCCGGTAATTAGGAGCGAAGAAGTATGTTTTCGTTCTTCTTCTTTTGCCGTGGCATTGGCAAAAAAGCACAACACGCGCTTACATATTTTACATATTACCACTGCCGAAGAGCTCGAACTTTTTTCTAACGAAATTCCATTGGCACAAAAGAAAATTACTGCTGAAGTTTGTGTGCATCACCTGCTTTTTACAGCCGATGATTATGAGCGTTTAGGAAATAAAATAAAATGCAATCCTGCCATTAAAGATAAGAGGCACAGTCCGGAATTGCTGAAAGCATTGTTAGATGGAAGAATAGATGTATTTGCCACAGATCATGCACCACACACAACAGAGGAAAAAAATCAACACTACAATGCGGCACCTGCAGGTGTGCCATTGGTTCAGCATTCACTAAATGTAATGTTGCAGTTTTATCACGAAGGGAAAATTTCGCTGCCGCAAATTGTAGAAAAAGGAAGCCATGCAGTAGCCACTTGCTTTAAAGTGAAAGAACGCGGCTACTTGCGCGAAGGTTATTTTGCCGATGTGGTATTGCTAGATGTAAACAAAGAATGGCAGGTGAAAAAGGATAACATTTATTACAAATGCGCTTGGAGTCCGTTTGAAGGCAAAACATTTAGAGGAGCAGTAGAGCAAACTTTTGTAAATGGGAATAGCGTGTTTAATAACGGCAATTTCAATGAAGCCGTAAAAGGGAAAAGATTGTTGTTCAATAAATAAAAAAGGATGAAGATATTAGTTACCGGAGGCTGCGGATATATTGGTTCGCACACCATAGTAGATTTGGTGCAGCACGGTTTTGATGTAGTAAGCATTGATGCTTGTTTCAATTCGTTGGAAAGCACCATAAGCAGGGTTGCTGCAGTTGTAGGAAAACCAGTTAAAAACTATTTGGTGGACTTGTGCCATTACGAGGCAGTAAAGCAAATTTTTGAAGCCGAGCTGTTTGATGGGATTATTCATTTTGCAGCTTTTAAAAGCGTGCCCGAATCGGTAGAGCAGCCGCTAAAGTATTATCATAATAATCTAGTGTCGCTTACCAATTTATTAAGGCTTACCGAAGAATTTAATGTAAAGCATTTTGTGTTTTCATCTTCTTGTTCGGTGTATGGCAATACCACTCAGTTGCCCGTAACCGAAGCCACGCCTTTTGAAAAGGCCGAAAGCCCTTATGCACACACAAAGCAAATGGGCGAAGAAATAATTGAGCAGGTTGCCAAAGCAGGGCGTTCAAAATTTGTGTTGCTGCGCTATTTTAATCCGGTAGGTGCGCATGAAAGCGCCCAAATAGGCGAGCTGCCAACGGTAGTGGTAACGGCAGTGGTGCCGCGCATTACAGGATTTGCAGCAGGAAAATTTTCATCGTTTAGCGTGTTTGGCAGCGATTACCCAACGCGCGATGGCACTTGTGTGCGCGATTATATTCACGTAATGGATATTGCTAATGCACACACTAAGGCAATACAATACTTGGTTGCCGGAAAGCAACAGCAGCAGTGCGATGTGTTTAATTTAGGCACCGGCAATGGCGTAACTGTTTTAGAAGCCATTCAATCTTTTGAAAAAGTATCGGGCTTGCAACTGAATTATACCAAAGCACCACGCAGAGAAGGGGATGTGGTTTCTATCTATGCCAACAATAATAAAGCTAAGCAACTCTTAGGTTGGGAACCTGCCAGAAACTTAGACGATATGATGCTTACAGCTTGGCGCTGGGAGCAACGTTCGAAGGAATTACAACTATGATTTTCTTACGTATTTTGTAAGAATAACAATCGTTTGGTCGTTTATTTTTCCTTCAATTTGCTCAGTGTTATCCGGCACTAAACGAATCTTTTTTACAATAGTGCCTTTAGGTGCCATAAAGCTAGTGCCCTTTACATTCAGTACTTGAGTAAGCACTACATTATCTCCACTTTGTAGTTGGTTGCCATTGGCATCGCGGTGAACTTCTTTTTGTTCAAATGCGCTAAGTGCCCAATGTATTACTGCTTCATCTAACTCCACCGATTGCATAATGTCTTTTGCCCATTCTTCGTCTTGGTGAAGGTGTAAGATTCTATAGGTTAATGCTTGCACACTATTTTCGGGATTGTAAATGCTGCCTGCAAGGCATTGCCAATGTGTGTTGTCTTTTTCTTTAGCTAATGTTTGTTGGCAGGTGTTGCATAAAGCCACTTCGTTGGCAATAGAGTCGTTGTTTTTGGGACTTACGGCATAAGCGGTTACGGCAGCTTCGGAGCTGCATAATTCGCATAAGCCTTCGCAGCGTTGTTGTAGTGCATTGGTAATAATAGACATATACTGTATGGTGTTTTAGAAAATATTGAATAGTTACTTAGTTGATTGATTCAAGTAGTTGAAAATATCTTGCCAATTGCGCGATTCCAGTGCAATGTGAGGCTGTAAGGTTTCGGTTGTTTCGCCTCCAATTTCGCTTAGTCCGAGCCCTCTGCCATCGTTGAGCCAAAAGCATTTGCAACCTAGGTTTTTGGCCAAGAGTACATCGGTAATTCTATCGCCAATTACAAATGAATTTTTTAAATCGTAATCGGCAGAAAAATACCGGGTGAGCATGCCCGTATTGGGCTTGCGTGTTGGAAGGTTTTCGTGCGGAAAACTCTTGTCAATATGCGTGGCGGAAAATTGTATGCCTTCGCCTTTAAAGGTGTTTTCAATAAAGTTATGTACAGGCCAAAAAGTATCTTCGGGAAAATAATCCGGCAAGCCCAAACCGTCTTGGTTGGTAACCATTACGAGTTCGTATTCGTTTAGTCGTGCAATTGCTCCCAACCATCGAAAAATTTCAGGATAAAAGATGAGTTTTTCAAAGGAATCAATTTTGTAATCGTCTGTTTCGAGTATCAAGGTGCCGTCTCGGTCAATAAAGAGTGCTTTTTTCATTTTATCGCTTTTAAATTTTCAACAAGTAGATTGTTCTCTTTTTCGGTGCCAATGGTAATTCGCAGGCAGTTTTCGCAAAGTGTTTGGTGGTTTTCGTTGCTGGTAACAATTCCTTTTTTGAGTAAAAATTTATGGGTGGTGTCGGCATCTTTTACACGTATCAATACAAAGTTGGCATCACTTGCATAGATGTGTTCTATGCATGGAATTTCTTTTAGTTGGTTGCAGAGTTGCTCGCGTAGTGCCACAGTTTGGCGTATGTGTTCGTTTACCCATGCAATGTTGTGTAGTGCCTCAACGGCAATTTGCTGCGATGCGCTATTGATGTGGTGTGGGAGTTTAATTTTATCTAATAATTCAATAATGCCGGATGAAGCAAACGCCATACTGAGGCGCAAACCTGCAAGTCCCCACGCATGCGAAAATGTTTGCACTACTACTAAATTAGAAAAGTGAGGCAACAGCGTAATGCACGAAGATTGGCGGGAATAGTTGATGTATGCTTCATCTATCACCACTATGCCTTCAAATTTTCCGAGTAAAAGTTCAATATCTTCTTTGTGAAAAGAATTTCCGGTAGGATTATTGGGAGAACTCAGCAGCAGCAACTTGGCAGCTGTGTTGTTTTCAAGTATGCTTTCTACATCCAGTTCCAGATTTGGGAGTAGTGGTATGTGGAGGCAGTTGGTGTTGTTTACTTGGGCAATAAACGCATATCGGTTATCGGTGGGCGGGCATATTATGCAGGCATCTGTTGCAGGCTCGCAAAAGATTCTAAATAATGAATCAATAATTTCGCCACTGCCGTTTCCAATAAACATGTTTTGAGGTGGAACTCCCTTTATGCGGCTAATGCTGTTTTTTAGTGTGGTTTGAAATGGTTCGGGATAGCGATTGAATTTTTCTTCGCTAAGTAAGGGTGAACCAAATGCGTTTTCGTTGTCATCTAAGCGTGTAGTGCCTTCTTTTGGTAATGCTTGATGTGCAAAGGAATATGGTTGCAACTCCCGGATGCTTTTTCTTACTAAATGCGTAATCACCCTGCAAGAATAACCTTAGAACTGCAATTGCAGAGTAGAATTTTTGAGAAGAACTATTGTGCAGGTGCAGCAGCAACATTTTTTGCTAAATTTCGTAAGCTATCAAACTTTTAACAAACAAAAACCATTTCAAAGGCTACATTCGCAAACTTCCATGGAAAACACACTGGCTCAAGCCGCTATATTTTTAGTTAGTACTGCAAAGTTCAGTTTTACCTCTTTGGCTGTAATTACGGCCGGCATGGGTATTGAAAGTGCCATTGCAAATGTGGCAGGCGGTATTGCGGGTATTTTAGTTTTCACCTATTTGGGCAGTGCCATCAGCCGTTGGGTTGTGTCGCGCTATCCGCATAAGTATGGCAGAAAATTTTCTAAGCGCACCCGCTTATTGGTAAAGGTAAAGCGCTCGTTTGGCTTAAGTGGTATAGCATTTCTTACTCCGGTAATACTTTCAATTCCGGTTGGTGTTTTGTTTTCACTGTCGTTTACTTCCGATCGCAGAAAGGTTTTTTGGGGTATGACAGCCTCTTGTGTGCTTTGGGGTTTGCTTTTCTTTGTGCCGTATTTTGCCTTCGGATTCAATGTAAAAGCGGCTTTGGCATCTGTTTTTTGATGTCGTGCATTATTTTTTCAATCAAAATTTGTAAACATCCCTCAATTTTCTATTTTTGCCGTCCCTTTTTTGGGACGTGTGCGAAAATTCGCTTAAATTTTGCAGCATTATGAAGGTTAAAGTACTTAATAAGGAAGGAAAAGAAACCGGTCGCGAACTGGAGTTGGCAGCCGATATTTTCGGGATTGAACCGAATGACCATGTGGTTTGGTTAGCAGTGCGCCAGTTTCAGGCAGCACAGCGCCAAGGAACACATAAAACCAAAGAGCGTTGGGAAATTTCCCGCACTACCAAAAAGGCATTCCGCCAAAAAGGAACCGGTGGTGCAAGACGTGGCGATATGAAGTCGCCCGTGGTACGCGGTGGGGGTCGTACTTTTGGTCCAAAGCCACACAGTTACGATTTTAAGCTGAATAAAAAAGTAAAAGAGTTGGCTCGTAAGAGTGCACTTGCTTACAAAGCAAAAGATAACAACATTATTGTAGTAGAGGATTTTAACATCGAAACACCAAAAACTAAAGAGTTTGCAAAAGTGTTGGCAAACCTTAGCTTGAATGGCGTGAAAAGTACAATAGTATTCAGCGAAGTTTCAAACGGTTTGAATAAAAGCGCTAAAAATATCCCTACTGTAAATTTGGTACAAGCTGCTTCATTAAACATTTTCGATATCATGAATGCTAAGAAATTAGTACTAAGCGAAAATGCAGTAAAAGCTATTACCGCTTCATTATCTAATAATTAATTTCATTGAAAATGGCAACTGAAGTTCTTACCAAACCATTGATTACCGAAAAAAGTACCAAACTTGGCGACAAGCTAAATACTTACGTTTTTAAAGTAGCACGCGGAGCTAATAAACTGGAAATTAAAAAAGCAGTAGAGCAGTACTACAATGTACAAGTTTCGGGTGTTAGCACAGCTGTAATTCCTGGAAAAGCAAAATCTCGCTATACTAAAAAAGGATTAGCAAGAGGTATGAAACCAGCTTACAAGAAGGC